>NZ_JBEOPI010000063.1:0-12972 GCF_040309905.1 Shewanella sp. CAL98-MNA-CIBAN-0140 | reverse complement strand
GGTGATTAGCGCAGCCCGGTAGCGCATCTCGTTTGGGACGAGAGGGTCAGAGGTTCGAATCCTCTATCACCGACCAATTTAACAAAAAGCCACTCTAATGAGTGGCTTTTTTGTTTTTGGCGATATTGATCATTAATTACAATCATATATTTGATAGCTAATATTCCAAGATTAAACGTAACGAACCTCAACTTAAGTTAATAGAGGGGGAGTAAGCTAAAATAAGCAAATTTAACCTAAATTTATATCAAACTTGCTATTTATTTTGTTAACAAAGCGCCTCACGTCGTTACCACTGCGCCAATAGCTAGTCTATTGCATTTACTTTCAAGTCTATTGCAAGTAAATGTAAGGCAGGTAGCAGGGCAAAGAACTGCTTGATAACCGTTTATTATCCCGAACTTAAGTTAGCCTTTGTCTATCAGTAAACCTTGCCTATTTACCCTAACATTTAGGCTATGTTTGATCTCATATAATGGTATGGCTCAATATTGTGGCATAAGCTTGGCCGTTAGGTGGCATGAAGCTGTAGTCGTTGCCCCGCAGCGTATAATCATGGCATGAGTTGCGCCAATGTTCCACAGAGGGGTTTGCGCCGTGTTATCGAGATTGGGCAAGCCAGTCACTATTTTTTTTGCTCAATAACCGCAGTGAGTTAACGGGTGAGTTCATAGCCTTGAGTCAATGGCTTGTGAGGCAATGGCTCGTGAGTCAATAACCTCGACATAAAAAAACCACTCCGAAGAGTGGTTAATACGAGTGAGTTAATCAATCTATACCACTTATAACTTCACATTGACTGGCGGTACAATAAAGCCTTGATAAGCATCGACTCTGAGATCAGTAAATCTTGTCAATTGGGTTGCTTCTTGGATCCCTGTCACAATCACTTGAATATCTAACCCTTTAGCGACATTGACTAAAGCGCGGCATAATTCACTGCTGTGTTGATTATCTTCAATATAAGCCAGTGACTGGTCAAGTTTGACATAGTTTGGTCGCAAGCTTTGCAAGTAGGCCATTGAGCCGAATTGGCGACCAAAATGGTCTATACCAAAGTGAGCGCCAGAGTCTCGAATGATTTTACACAGACTTTCACAGGATTCTAAATCGCTATACACACTCGCTTCGGGGATTTCAAAGCAAATACGTTCAGGGTATTTATTGGTTCGAAGGAACTGTTTTAGCCAAAGATGAAAATCAGCATCGCTAATACTTTGATAAGTCAGATTGATGGCGACTCGTTCATAATTACGTTCAAGTAAACGATGTTCATTGACGGTTTCTATCAAACAGCGATCAAACATTGTACCTAATGATAGTAACTCTATATAGGGTACAAATTGTCCTGCATGGAGGGTCTTGTCACCTATTTGCAGTTGGCAAAAAAGCTCACGCTGACAAATTTCATCTCTGGCACAAAGCTGAATCGGCTGCCAACGGAATTGGAATTTTTTGTTCTTTATCGCGTGATTTAAATTACTGCGCCATTCCTCTCGGGTAAACAGTTGCTGTTGAGTATTTTCAAACCAATGAAACACTTTGCCGTCTTTAATGGACTGTTGGAGTGCGTTATCTGCTTGTGCCAACATATCTGATACTGTCATTTGCCCTAGGCGCTCTGCTACACCAATATAAAACTGTTCGTTTGGTTTACAACCAGATTTAGATATTTCTTTATTAACAGTACGTATTAGGCTTTGTAAATACTTCGTCAGTTGATCATGTTCACAATCTTCAACAAGGAAGGCGAATTCATACGCAGCAATACGGGCGATAACAGAGGAGGATATTTCATCCTGGTGATGCTGTAATTTCTGAGCCAGAATACGAATGGTCTCATCGCGAACTTGGAAACCGTATTTGCTATAAACGTCTTCTAGCCAATCCATTTTGACTAAATAAAGCGCACCAGTACTGGGCTCGCTTAACCAGCCATTGACTCGACTGACCATATACTGCCTATTTGGCAGTCCTGAGACTTGATCGACGAGATTTTTCTTTCTTAATGCGGAAACTTCTTCGTCAAGGGAGTTAAAGACTTGTTTTAATTGAGCAGACATACTGTTAAATGCATTGACTAGCTCTTTCAGTTCCTTTGTTTTTGGCGCTGGCATATCGGGACCAAATTGGCGCTCGGCAATTTTTTTTGCGTGTACAGAAAGGGTATTTAATGGTTTCAAAATCCAACTGAGTCCCACCCTTGCACATATGATGGCAATGAGAAATAAAATTGAAAATAGGATCAGAATATTTGAAATGGTCCGCCATAGTTCATGATAACCAAAACCGGGGTGAGCAGTAATTTCCAGCGTGGCAAGTTGTAACCAACCAGAGGTAATAGTGGTTTGTTTGTTAATGGTTTTAAACAAGTTAAGATCGATAAACCATTGAGGAACATTATTTACTCGAATAGCGTTATTCCACACTTGCTGCTTGCCATCAACTAACCAGGTTAATTTGATTTGTTGATAATAGCCGCCCTCAAAAATAACATTGACTAATGTTTCTGCTCCAGCATCATCACCAGCTTCTAAAACAGGCGTTAACATTAATCCTAATGAGTTACTGGTATTATTGAGATCAGATTCCATCTGTTGTGTTAAAAAACTTTGAGTCTCTGAAAATTGTACATAGGCTACGCTTGCAATCGTTAACAAGAAAAGCCCGAAAAGTAACGCATAGATCTGCCTGAACAGGGTCATGTTGTCACTACTCCATGTTGAGTTTGGGTTGGCGTAAGCGGTCTACACCTAGTCTAAGTTTAAGGTCAGTCCATTTTTCAAGGCGTGATGATGAGCCAGCTAACACACCTCGGCCTTTTTCTTTGTTTAACCATAATTGTTGACCATTAAAACTATAAACAGGCAGCAGATCTTTTCGTTTCGTTGCCAGCTTTATGGTTTTATCTAAATTGTCGAGCACTAACGGGATCGAATTAGGCTTTTCGTAATACGCTAACACCATATGATACTGGTTCAACGATGTTGCTTTTACCATGGTGATCCTGAGTTTATCTTCAGCAATACCAAGTTGAAGAAGCGTAAAGTATTTCGCGATTGAAAAATCTTCACAATCCCCCCCATTAGCCCCAATAAACTCCATCGGCGAAGCCCAATAATTGGAATCGCCCCATAGTGTTTGATCATCAATGAATCGAAATAAGTTAAAGAACTGATTAACTTTTTCTAATTTCTCTATTTCAGCAAGTTTCTGTGAATCATTAACGATTTTAAACCAAGCATTTGCTCGTAATCCTGCTCTATCGCCATAACGTTCCGACAATGCTGAAACGGTTTTTTGCTGGTTTAACTCTTGAGTCGGTGCCGCATATAAACATGAAACTAAAAGGGCCGATGCCATAATAGAAAAATGACAGACCCTTTTATACAGCGATGTGATTACTTTGCTGTCTTCATGACTCAAAGAATCAATGCCTTATTTATCACTCTTCCATTTTCTCGTCGACAGTGTAGATATTCCATCTCATTGCTGGAATGGTATCATCGGTTGCGACTTCAGCGATCACGCGACGATTACGTCGTTCGGCTTCTGGCGTACCACTGTTATCGATAGGGCGATCAAAACTATAACCAATGGCGTCTAAACGACTTGCATCGATACCAAATGTGTTTTCTAACACTTCAATGACAGCTTTAGCACGTTTCTGAGATAAGGCTAAATTAAGCTCATAGCTTCCAATTTTGCTGGTATGACCTTCAATTGTCACCTTAGTGGTAGGGTCGGTTTGCATTATTTTAGCGACGAGTTCAATTTGATCATAATACTGCTGATCGATAACCGCAGAATTATTGCTAAATAGAATCTTTAACTCTTGGCGTTCATTGATGTCTTTTATGCTACCACAACCGTAGTTGTCTGCTGCGGCATCCATAATGGTCTCCGCACAACGTTCGCGGGCCATTATCACCCCATCACGGTCGTTGTCAGCAAGATCAAATTTTTGTGGTGTAGACGGCGTAGACTCGACAATATCGTTGATTGAACAACCTGCGGTTGCAATCAATGCGAGTAAAATTAGCAAATATTTCATCATTTAACACCTCCCTCATAATCTTGCTCACCACGCCATTCTCCTGGACGTGTTACTCGAAGTGAGTCGAGTAGATCGCCAGTCGAATTGAGTACTCTATAGCGAGCAGCAATTTCGTCATACTCGGTTTTCAAGTAATCTTTGCGCGCTTCAAATAGTTCATTCTCAGTATCGAGTAAATCGAGAAGGGTACGTTGACCCAAGTTAAATTGTTGCTCATATGCCACTTGAGTCTGTTTTGCCGCCACAACGTGTTCACGTATAAATTGTTTTTGTGGGGCGAGCATTTCATAGGCATTCCAAGCGAGAGAAACACCTTCAACCACTTGACGATAAGCACGTTGTTGGATCTCTTTAGCTTCGTTAATTTTATAGGCCGTTTCTCTATCTCTAGAGACATCTTTACCACCAGAAAAAAGGTTATATTTAACCCGAACCATAGCAACTAAATCATTGTTATAGCCGTTAACATTTTGGCTATTAAATGTGCTGTAGCCGTCTTCGCCGTCAGTATCATTATTCCAGTTACCATTAAGCTCTAGACTTAATTGTGGGAAATAGTTGGCTTTGGCTGAGCTACGCTCTTTTTTAGCGGCATTAATGTCATTTGCTGCTGACTTTAACACAGGGTGTTTCGATTTTGCTGACATGAGCCCTTGTTCTAAGCTTTCCGGGAGCATATCGGCATCAGGCACTGGCAGGATTAAGTCGTCAGGCTGTGCTTCAACAATTCTGATAAAGGTTGCACGAGTATCTTTTAAATTATTTTTAGCTGAAATCACATTGGCGTTTGCGCGGGCAAGGCGACCAGTGATTTGCGATAAATCTGCTATCGATCCTAATCCAGAATCTGTGCGCTGTTTTATTTGATCATAAATCTCTTTATGACTTGCGAGGTTTTTCTCTGATAGCAGTAATACTTGTTCACTGCGAATGTAGTTTAAGTAGACTTTTGCAACATCCAAGGCAATATCTTCAGCGGCGGAAAATAATGCCCACTGATCAGCACTGGCTTCAAACGAATAACGATCGACTTCGCTACTGGTATAAAAACCATCAAATAGCATTTGTTTGATACTAAAACCGGCTTCGCCACGTTCTAAATCAATCATACCGTCATTATCTACATCTCCTTGACCTGCTTTACGCCGAGTCGAAGGGCTATCGGTTTGCTCCCAGCCATAGCCAGCAGAAATATCTAAGGTTGGCATGTAGCCAGCTTCAGCCTGATTAACTTGCTCTTCGCGCGCTTTAAAACGATTAAAAGCGATACGTAAATCTGGGTTTGTGTCTAGCGTATGTGCAACTGCTTGCTCAAGTGTTTGGCTTGAGACTGCTGGCGCTATCGATATTGATAAAGCCAATGCAATCATACTCAGCTTTTTTTGCTGATTTATAATAGTTATCATTAAAAAACCCTCCTGGTCTTCTTAGCGCTCTCTAAGAGCGGTATCTTTCGCTCTTAAAATTGGATTTAAAATGTACTCAAGTATGGATTTCTTTCCCGTGATGACATCAACCGATGTCAGCATCCCTGGGATTATTGGCATCTCTGTGCCATTGTCTTTCAATAAACGGGATTCTTCTGTTCGTACCTTTACAATATAGAAACTGTTACCTTCTTCATCTTGTGATGTATCGGCGCTAATATGTTCAACGGTACCTTTTAGTCCACCATAACGAGTGAAGTCATAAGCGGTAACTTTCACTATGGCTGGTAATCCTGGATGTAAAAAAGCAATATCTTTAGGGATAATTTTAGTTTCTATCAGTAGTTTATCTTCTGATGGCACAATTTCCATAATCTCTTCGCCTGGCTGCACAACACCACCCAAAGTATTAAAATTAATCTTTTTAATTGTTCCAATAACAGGCGAGGTAATGACGGCTTTACTGACTTTATCAAATGCGCCTTTTTGTGCCTGATTCATCCGAGATAATTTGGTTTGCATTTCATTGAGTTGTGCGCGTAAATCTGTGGCATAAACAAACACCGCTTCCCGGCGTTTTAAGATGGCTTCATCCATTGAGGCTTTGACCTTGGGCCGCAAAAGTCTCACAGATTGTAATTCACCTTGAATATCATTCACTGTGCGCTCAAGTTTGAGCAGTTCAACTTCAGGGACAATTCCTTTACGGGCCAGCGGCCGAGTCAATTCAAGCTCGCGTGATACTAATTGGTAACTTGTTGTAAGGGTGCCAATTCTGGACGCTAATTCTTCAATTTCCTGTTGGCGTTGTTGGATTTGACGCACCAGAATTTCTAATTGGTTACTTAAATTATCAAGCCGAATAGAATATTCTTCTTGTTGACGCTTAACCAGTTCAGGCTCCTCGTCAATAATGGTCTGCGAAAAGAGCAAGTTTTGTTTAGTGATTTTGACTTGTTCGCGCCAGTCAGAAGACATATCGGAGATGATAATGCTGTCTAATTCAGTGCGCATCCGAATAATGTTGGTTTGTAATCCGAAGACTTCTTGTTCTTGTTGGTCGAAATCAGAGCGAAATCGTGTGTCATCAATACGGGCTAAAGATTGTCCTTTGGTGACCATGACCCCTTCTTGGACGTAGATGTCTTGTAAAATACCGCCATCTAAACTTTGAATAATTTGAATTTGTGAAGATGGAATAACTTTACCGGTTCCTGTTGTCACCTGATCTAATTCCGAGAAATAAGCCCAAATAACAAAGCACACCATCATTGCAGCCAGTGACCAAATGATCAGACGATGTCCTGAAGGAGCATCGGTCATCATGGCACCGTATACGTCATCAACCATTTCTAAGTCTGCAGCGGTAAGGTTTTTACTCATGAGTTTTGGGCTCCAGAAATTGTCCCAGAATTGAGTTTAGCCAGAACTTCATCTTTAGGGCCATCAGCCACTACATGACCCCGTTCGAGCACAATAATACGATCGACTAGATTTAATAAATGCATCTTATGGGTAATGAGTAATAATGTTCTATCGCGACTAACAAGTTGCATTGAGCGAATAAACTGTTTTTCTGCGCGGGCATCAAGGCTAGCAGTAGGTTCATCCATTAATAATATGGATGGGTCATTTAATGTTGCTCTGGCTAAGGCTACCGTTTGTCGTTGACCTCGGCTCAATGACAAGCCTCCCTCACCAACTTGTTGATCTAAACCTTCTGATTCTAGGTTAGTAAACATACTCACACCAGAAAGCTGGATTGCTCTTATTAATTGATGTTCAGTTACTTGGCGAGAACCGAATAAAATATTGTCGCGGATCGTACCGTGAAACAAGGTGACGTCTTGGGGTAAATAGCCAAAGTTACGTCTAAGATCGCTAGGGTGAATTTGTCCTGCATCAAGGCCGTCATAGCGCAGGCTGCCTTGAGTCGGTTTGTATAATCCTAGCAGTAATTTGGCTAAGGTACTTTTACCTGAGCCATTACGGCCAATAATGGCGATACGTTCACCAGGATTAATACTTATTGATAAAGGATGTAAGCTGGGCTTTTCGGAACCAGGAAAGCTAAAACTGATATTATCAGCCTCTATTTTCCCCATAAATCGTTCTTTGCTTGCTAGGTTCCCTTTGTCTTCAAACTCATCTTCTTGTTCCATAATCGCGTCTAATTGGCGCAGTGAACTCATTGTATGATTGCCACGGGTAATTAACCCAGCTAATTGAGCCATGGGGGCGATGGCTCGGCTTGATAGCATGACCGCGGCAATGATCCCACCCATGGATATTTCATTTTCAGCTAATCGATATACGCCCAATACCACGACGAGCACAACAGTTAATTGCACCATAAAATTAGCAATATGACTGACATAATTAGACAGTTTTTTGGTTTTTAGTTGCCAATTAGCGGTATGGCCGATCATTTGTTGCCAGCTTTTTTGTACTAACCCTTCGGCGCCGTTGGCTTTAATTGATTCTAATGCGGTTAAACTTTCAATCAAATGGCCATGTTTTAAACTTGAAAAGCGATTACTTTCTTCAATTGCCAGTTTTAGTTTAGGTTGTATGTAAAAGGTTACAGCAATAATAATTAGGCTGCCAATCACTGGAATAATCGCTAAATCACCAGCAACAATATAAATGATGAACACGAATAGTAATGCAAATGGCAGGTCAACGAGTGTGGTGATGGTTGCAGAGGTTAAAAACTCTCGAATACTGTCAAACTCACCTAATTGTCTGGCCATGCCTCCAACACTGGGTGAACGTTTTGATAACGGAATACCAATGGCTTTGGCAAATAATTTTGAAGAAACAATAATGTCGACTTTTTTGCCTGCAATATCGATTAAATAGCTGCGTAACTGACGCATGATAAAGTCAAATATATAGGCAATGCCTGCCCCTATAGCTAAAACCCAAAGTGATTCAAACGCAAGATTGGGCACCACTTTGTCATAGACATTCATAATGAATAGTGGTGAAACCAACGCAAACAGATTGACTAATACTGAGGCTATAAGCGCATCTCGGTAAATGGGGGCAGAGTCTTTGATACTTTGCATTAGCCAATGTGTACTGCTGTCATGCAGGTGAACATCAAAACTCTTATCGCCGCGATAATCTTGCTTAACTAAAAATAAATAGCCGACGTATAAGGTTTCTAACCCTTCAATTGTCAGGGTTTGTTCGCCGCCCGTTTCGGGTAATTGAATAATGGCTTGGTCTTGCTCTAGATCGATTTCTCGAAGAATACAGGCCTTTTTATCTTTTAATAATAAGATACAAGGTAATAATATTTCAGAAATCTGATTCAAATCTTTACGTGATAATTTAGCTGATAGTCCAGCTCTAGCCGCTGCTTGAGGGATTAAATCGGGTGTGATGACTGCACCAGACAGCGGAAGACCCGCCGCAAGAGAATCTATTGAGCAAGGGCTTCCAAAATGTTCAGTCAATAAAACTAAACAGTCGAGTAAAGGATCGATCGTTACCCGTTGGGAAGCAGAAATCGTCCACTGTTCACTTGTGTTAGACGCAAGGTTAGGCACCTAATCATTGTCCTTAATTTATATTGTTAGAATAAGCAAATATGCGTCACATAATACTATGTGACGCAGACAATGTGTTGTTATTAAGGAATAATATTTCCATTGAGTTGATCCAATGGTTCTTGATAGTTGGTCTCTGTTGATGGCGCAGGCACCGTTGTATCAACAATGAGTGCTCCATCAGTGAGTAAACCGTTAATAATAACTCCGTCAGTGATAACTTCGCCAGTGGTGTTTGCGTATTCCTGCGATAGGTCTACACCATCAAGCACAATAAATTGGTCAACAATACCATTAAGGTCAACATCGACAGAGATAGTCGTGTTGCCGTTACTGAATGAGAAATCTAAGACGTTGTCTAAATCTCCGTTCTGTTCATTCTGCAATAAATCACTAATATCAAGGGCGTCATTATTAATTTCAAAGTTTTTAATTGTGTCGGTACCCGTATCGCCCTTAGACCATACGAAGGTATCGTTACCTAATCCGCCAATAAGGGTGTCATTACCTAAGCCACCGATAAATAAATCATTATCAATACCGCCATCTAGAATGTCGTTACTGTCACTTTGACTGTTGCTATTAAAGTCATTGTTATAATTATCAACATCTTTAACTTCAGCATCGTTGATGTTTTGAGCCGTTCTTTGCATGCCATCATTATTAATTTCATCATTAGTGAGTAGCGCTTTGTTATTCAAATCATCGATATTTCGTGTTATTGGCGTTGTTGATTGAGTAATCACTTCAATCGGAAGATCTATTGTACTTGTTGCTGTGTCACCATTATTTTCTATTGCTGTGGCGATAATACTTAAATTATGAAGGCCCGCATCTGGGATGTTTATCAAAAGCGAACTTAGGTTCCAATTAGATAAATCAAATTGGTTATTAGTATCAGCAGTTATTTCGACCGCTTGTTCTATCCAATTACCAGATGAATCTTGAAACAATCCTTTGATTTGTGTTCCAGAGGGTAAATCAGACACATTATCTATTTTGACCGTAAGGGTTTCTGAACCATCAATATCTACAAGTTCAGCCGAAATAGTGCTCAATTTGATATACGTATCTTCAAATCCTTTATGCTCGGTTGTGGTCAGCTCTATATTATCTAACAGCGCCCCATAGCTATTAGGATTTAGTGCTGTGAAGCTAATTCGATAAGTGCCCGTCTCATCAACTGCAAGCATATGATTGATATGCTGCCAAATACCACCTTGAGTGAAATCAATACTACTCAGTAATGTAACCTCGCCAGTAGCTAGATTTTGCATTTCAATTTTAAAGTCTGAGCTAGTCGCGACATTATCGGGAACATTGTTACGAGCGACTGCATCTAAATCAAGTTGATAGAATTTTCCCGCTACTAACTTTATATCTACAAAGATATTATTGTCAGTACCACCATTTTCTATTTCCATTACTTTATTATCACTGCCACCAACGTTATAAGTCGATGCGTAGCCAATCTCTAAATGTCCTGACGCATTGGTGGTGCCCCAAGTACCAATAGCATTTAACTCATCCGGACTTACATCACCTCTCCAGCTTCGGCTGCCAAGAGAGAAGCTCTCAAAATCAAGGCTCGCTACTGTTGTTCCATTTTCTATACCTAAATTAGGGGCGTCGGCGACAGCGGTTACATCAATAGTGAGAGTTGTTTTTGAACCCGTGTTGGTAGTGTAAGTGATAATAGGAGCTTGGCCATTCCAATTTTCATTAGGAGTAAATGTATATTTACCATTAGGTAATAGATGTAACTGACCTCCCTCTAGCATTACATTAGCACCGGCTGCGTGAATATTTGCTGATCCCGCAACCGTAAAGCTCATTACTGCTAAGGTTGAGTTAATATCAGTGTCATTCGCTAATACGTTTCCAGAAGCAAGAGTGTCTTCACCCACAGTAATTGCATCTGCTGCAATTGGAGCGCCCGGAGCCGCTAAATCAATGTTAATTACCCCAGTATCGGTATCGCCATCGCTGTCAATAACAGTAACATCAAATGCAAGCGCCACCGCTTCAGTAGAGCTAGTAATAACCTCAGCTGAAGTACCCGTAAATTGGAAATTATCATCTAAAGACGATGTCATTAACTGAATATAGCTAATTTGACCTAAGTTACTAATCTCCAGTCCGCTTCCTATATCACCTTCGCCTAACAACACGCCGTTACTATCAAAAGCCTTGTAATGAATCAGGGTAGCCCCAGTGAAATTAATTTTTGCTGTTGCAACCGCTTGGGCATAATCAACTGTGAGCACTTCACCCTTATCTACGAAAGGATTATTTACTCCAAAGCCACTATTAGTACCATTAACAGTACCGGCTGAACCATTTACAGAAGACGTTAAGACGAATGCCAATTCATTGCCAGCAGGCACATCATTAATATCATTACTTAAAACAGACACACCACTTTCATTATAAGAGGCATAAACTGCTGATGAATTGCCTCCTAAGCCACCTAGTGTCGCTATCGTAAAGCTTTCAAGGTTATCGATAGTTTGTAAAAGATCAAATTCATAGTTGTCACTATTAGGATTCGTGGTTAAAGTGAAAACTAAAGCTTGGTCAGGATTACTTGCATTGTAAGCCGATGCAGTACCACTTGTATCTGTGTAAGCGATTAGCAGCTCTGGATTACTTGGATCAACAAAGTAATACAAGGTTAATCCACCTGCCGTAATCCCTGAATCTGCAAAAGTGACACTGCTACCATTCCATCCTGCTATATTAGTGGTTAGGTCTGAGCTATAGTTTTCATCTGCACCAAGGGTGGTTAATAGACCGCTATAAGTACCTATGGTATTAATTTCACTTAGATCAGAAATATCAACCTCAGGCGCATCATCTTCTACCGTTACAGTGAAACTGCCATTAGTAATTGTGGTGCCATCATCAACTTGAACGCCAATATCAAGTGCTAATACATCTTCTTCTGTCGTAATAGGGTGGTCTAATACATCCAACAAGGTAACGTTGTATTCCCAGTCTCCTGATGAACCGCCAGCAGGCGCTGTCAAAGTAATCGTCATCACAGCAGAATAAGAACTTGGATCTAAAGTGCCAGTATATCCAGTCAATGTTTGTGAACTAGCATCCCAAATCCAGGAGATTGCTTCTCCACCAGATGTTAATCCGCTTGGTCCAGAAAGTGACACAGTTAACTGATCACCGTCTTCATCTAGGATATTAATTATTCCTGATGCAATCACAGCATTAGTCGTATCTGTATTACCTTGATTATCAGCAACACCACTGGTTAAACCTTCTTCTGAAACAGCAATACTTGTTAGAGAAGTAATGGTCGGCGCGTCGTTGGTCGGGGTGATCGCCGGGGTGTCACTGTCTTGGCCGGTTAAGTTGCCATCAGAGACGGTTAAATCCACTGGCGGTAAGGTGCCGCCGCCGTTGACGAGATCAGCACCGGCTTGGGTCAAGACCACTTCGCCGTTGACTAACGCATAGTAACCGTCGTCATTGCTGCCGGCAGTAAAGTCCACCGTCAGTGTATCGCCGTCTTCATCAAAGGTGGTGTAGGTTGCGGCGACATCGCCATCGACGGCGCTGTTTTCAGTAAAGTCATTGGCGACCACATCAATGGTCGGCGCATCGTTGGTCGGGGTGATCGCCGGGGTGTCACTGTCTTGGCCGGTTAAGTTGCCATCAGAGACGGTTAAATCCACTGGCGGTAAGGTGCCGCCGTTGTTGACGAGATCAGCACCGGCTTGGGTCAAGACCACTTCGCCGTTGACTAACGCATAGTAACCGTCGTCATTGCTGCCGGCAGTAAAGTCCACCGTCAGTGTATCGCCGTCTTCATCAAAGGTGGTGTAGGTTGCGGCGACATCGCCATCGACGGCGCTGTTTTCAGTAAAGTCATTGGCGACCACATCAATGGTCGGCGCATCGTTGGTCGGGGTGA
>NZ_JBEOPI010000062.1:0-13568 GCF_040309905.1 Shewanella sp. CAL98-MNA-CIBAN-0140 | reverse complement strand
CGCCAGGGTAACCCCCAAATTTCAGCAGAAAACATCGATTAAAACGAAAGTCTTTGAGCTATCAAAGTTTGGTGTGGGAACTGAGAAAAAAGAAGCAGCTTAGTCGTTAAAAGCTAGATTGCAGAAGCCCCGTGATCAGAGCGAAGCGAAGTCGCGGGGTAATTCACGTACTAACGAGTATTAAATTAGCTTACGAGGCTTCGCTTTTTGGACGAGGTATAGGTTATTTACCGCTGCGTATTTGTCAGCAAGAATTTAAACATGCCAAACGGGTGCGTTTGTTTGCTAAGTGACCACCATATATTAGCGTGTCATTTTTTGTGTATCCATCAAGATGATTTTTAAGCCTCATCGATCAGCGATTTATCGATTATATAGTAAATAATCTACCCGAAAGTGGCCGTTATCAATCACCATAGACACAGCAAAAAGAGTGTCTGTCGCCCACCGGCAATTGATAATAAAATATTATCAGAAGAGACAGCTATTGATTAATGTTGAGTAGCATTATCAGCATCGCGGGAGTTTGGTTCAGCTTGTGCCTCAACCGTATCGCTATTGTCATGATGCTTGTCAGTATGACTGTCCGTTGCAACATGCTTTTCACCTAGGTCCTCCATCTGGACTAGATCAACCGCTTCATTTAGATCAACCGTCTCATCAAGCTCAACAATATCATCCATGGCTAACTGGGCTTTTTTAAATAATGCATGTAAAGAATCAACATCCGTTAACGCAGGTAAATCGGCAAGTTTTGTTACATTAAAATAATCAAGAAATGCACTGGTAGTGGCATATAACGCTGGCTTACCGGGCACTTCTTTATGGCCAACCACTTTAATCCACTGGCGATCGACCAAGCTTTTAATAATCTGGCTGCTAATAGCAACGCCTCTAATGTATTCAATATCACCACGAGTCACGGGTTGCCGATAGGCAATAACGGCCAAGGTTTCAAGTGTAGCCCGCGAATATTTAGGGGCTTTTTCTTGCCACAGTGGTTGTAGATAAGGACTGAGTATTTCTTGAGTTTGGAAGCGATAGCCGCTAGCTACTTTAACCAGTTGTACACCACGTTCTTGATAATCTTGTTGTAATTCATCGAGCGTTTCCTGAATACGCGTCCTCGACACACTAAAATCAGCGAGTACGGTTTCTTTGATGGCTTTTACCGACAACGGCTTAGCTAAGACAAATAAACTGGCTTCTATGAGTTGTTTTAGTTGAATAGGATTAATTGGCTTCATGGATCTCTTCGAATATCGTTAATTAATACGCTTTTACATAAATTGGCGAAAACGGTTCATTTTGCACTAACTCAACTAATAATTCTTTAACCAGCTCCATTAATGCCAAAAAACTCACCACCACACCGGCTCGACCTTCACTCACATCGAACAAGCACTCAAAACCAATGTATTCAGTACTGGATAACTTGGTTAAAATTTGACTCATACGTTCGCGCGTGGATAACTGTTCGCGCTTAACATGGTGATCTTCGTTGGCATCAATCCGTTTGAGCACTTCCCCAAAGGCACGAGCAATGTCTACAAGTGAAACCTCTGGTGGCACCGTCACCGGTTTAATATCGGGAGCTGCGCTAACAGATGCCTGAAACACATCTCGTTCAATACGCGGTAGCACATCAATATCGGCTGCCGCTTGCTTGATCACCTCATAAGCCTTTAATTGCCTAATAAGTACCACACGGGGATCTTCTTCCTCATCGTCTTCCGTCGCCATTTTGGGCAACAGCAAACGTGACTTAATTTCAGCCAACGTTGCGGCCATGACCAGGTAATCGGCTGCCAGCTCAATCCGCGCTTCGGTGAGGATCTCAATATAGAGTAAATATTGTTGGGTAATTTGTTGGATGGGTAAATCAACCACATCCAATTTTTGTTTGCGGATCAAATAGAGTAACAAATCCAGTGGGCCTTCGAAGGTTTCAAGAAACACTTCTAGGGCTTCCGGCGGAATAAACAAGTCCAATGGCATGCTATCAAGAACTTGACCACGAACCACTGCCAATGGCAGGCTTTGCTGACTGCCTTGCATGTTTATCCTTGACGATTTATCAACGGGGGTTTCCCTCGTTTATTAAAATGTGCTGGTATCGCCAGCGCCTTGACGTAAAATAACCATCTCATCTTCAGACATATCAATTACTGTCGTTTGATTTTCAGGTAAATAACCACCGTGAATAATGCCATCGACTAGATGATCTAAAATATCACGAATATGCTCAGGATCTGACTCGGCAATTTGCTCATTGGGCATCACCAAACTCGTGGTCATCATAGGTTCATCTAATGCCTCAAGCAACGCCAGCGCAATCACATTATTAGGAACACGAATACCTATGGTGCGTTTTTTGTCACATTGTAAACGACGAGGTACTTCTTTGGTCGCTTTAAAGATAAACGTGTAAGGGCCAGGCGTACAACTTTTCAATAAACGATATGCTTGATTATCAACACGGGCAAAATTGGCCAGTTCAGATAAATCACGGCACATTAATGAAAAGTTTGTATCGTTTTCAATCTGGCGAATACGCGCCATACGCGTCATGGCGTTTTTCTCACCAATCATACAACCTAATGCATAACCCGAGTCTGTTGGATAAACAATGACCCCACCTTGTTTAAGAATCGCTACCACTTGATTAATTAACCGTGCTTGTGGGTTTTCGTCATGGATATAAAAAAATTGACTCATGCTCTTTCCGTCCAATATTGTGATTGCCAAACCCATTCCACACCTTGTGGTTGGAATAAGTTTTTACCTAGCTCGATCCAATTGCTGGGGAAATGAAAGTCGCTCCCCACTGAAGCAAGTAGGTTATTTTGCTTACTTAATGCGATAAGATTATTACGGTCGTCCAACGTTTGTTGGCCTAAAATAACTTCAATCGCATCGCCACCGGCCTCTGCAAATTCACGCACTAAGCGCTTAAGCCATTTGGCCGATAATTTGTAACCGCTAGGGTGCGCTAATACAGCAACGCCACCCGCTTGATGAATATGCTCTATGGCATTGGCCATGTCGCCCCAATTATTGGGTACATAACCTGTTTTACCGCGTGCTAAGAAGCGTTTGAACACGCTCGGCATATCTGATGCGTGGCCATTGTCGGCTAACCATCTAGCATAATGGCCACGACTCAACGCCGCATCGCCAGCAATAGCTTTTGCACCGTCATAGGCGCCTTCTATCCCAGCCTTAGCTAAACGTTCGCCAATTTCTTGGGCGCGCACTTCACGCAATTGCCGTTGGTGAGTTAAAAAACCCAACAATCCAGAGTGAGTAATGTCCAAGTTTAATCCGACGATATGAATATCAAAACTATTCCAACGAGTCGAAATTTCACAACCATTAATTAATAATAATGGTGTGGCATGGCTTTGATTAGCAAGATGAGCTTCTGCTAACCCTGCGACAGTATCATGATCAGTAATTGCAAACATCTCAACGCCTTTTTCAATAGCGCGAGTGAGTAATTCTGTTGGTGTTAATTGACCGTCTGATGCGGTCGTGTGGCTGTGAAGATCGGCCAAGAGAGTCTCTGTAATCATGTGCTTATTGTACAAGAGTAGCGATAAGAATACTGCTTGGATTTATGAATAAATAATACCAATTGATGAATTCTTTAAGTATAAGTTAGCTGAAGTGCTCAATAAATAAACGAGATTTATCCTGATTGTCATTTTTTGACGACTTTTGAGAAATATTCAATTGACATTAATCTCCAGTTGGGTTTTCCTATAGACATTAAACACAGTTACAACACAGCGATTAACAATGACATACTCTTTAGCTTCATTAAACATTACTTGGTGGTGGCACTTCCCAAATTAACGGGTGGTGTGAAGCTTTGAGCTCATTTTTAAGAGACAAGATTTTACCAGAAAGCCCGCAGAGATGTGGGCTTTTTTGTTATTTGGCTCATTCGATTTTATCACTCGGGTTACACAAGATTAAAGGCCAACAGATGATAAACACAATGACACAGGGAGCGGCCACATAGTGACTACAATCGTGACGACACCAAACCAACTCGCTCAGGTTACGACGCAAAAGCAGACGTTAACCTACCATACGGATCCACTAAAACTTTATCAGCAAGTGACCCATAACGCGCCGCATACCATGCTATTAGAGTCAGCTGAGGTCGAAAGTAAAGACCATTTAAAAAGTATTGTGTTAACCCATGCCGCGATGATGATCCGTTGCGATGGTTATCAACTCACCTTTAGTGCATTGACTCACAATGGCGCCGCGCTGTTAACGCCCATTGCCGGTTTTTTTGGTGATGCACAGCAACAACGCGACAATGAGACACTAATAGTCACGCTGCAAAAGGCCACCGAGTTACAAGACGAAGATGCGCGCTTAAAGTCAACATCTCCGCTTGATGGCTTAAGAATGTTTATCAAACACATTCAAACCAATAATCCGCTACAGTTTGAAGATTTATTTTTAGGGGGCGTATTAGCATATGACTTAATTGATACCGTCGAGCCACTCCCCGCGGCGCCCAACGCAAATAATGACTGTCCCGACTACTTATTCTATCTTGCGGAAACACTTATTTTAATTGACCATCAAACCCAACAAGCGGAGATTGTCAGTCATCAATTTGGTCAAGATAACATCATTGCACAACAGCTCGCTCAGCAACTGCAACACGTCATACAACAATGCGCCGAATTAGACGATATTGCTCCCTTTGCGCCAGTAGCAGCCGACGCAGAAGTCAACATCACCGACCAACAATTTAAGCAAACCGTTATTGATTTAAAAGAACATATTGTCGCCGGTGATATTTTTCAAGTAGTGCCATCTCGATGCTTTAGCTTACCTTGTCCTAATACATTAGGGGCTTACCGGGCTTTACGCTTAACCAATCCAAGTCCGTATATGTTCTATTTTAGAGGCCCAGACTTCACTTTATTTGGCGCCTCGCCAGAAAGTGCCTTGAAATATGATGCTGCCAGTAATCAAGTTGAAGTGTATCCCATAGCCGGCACTCGTCAGCGCGGTAAAAATGCCCAAGGTGAGATTGATGTTGACTTAGACAGCCGCATAGAACTTGAGCTGCGTTTAGATAAGAAAGAATTGTCAGAACATTTAATGCTGGTCGATTTAGCCCGTAATGACATCGCCCGCATCAGTCAAAGCGGAAGCCGTAAAGTCACCGAACTATTAAAAGTAGATCGTTACTCGCACGTTATGCATTTAGTTAGCCGTGTCACTGGCCAATTACGAGAGGATTTAGATGCCTTACATGCTTATCAAGCATGTATGAACATGGGCACCTTAGTGGGTGCGCCAAAAGTGCGTGCATCACAATTAGTGCGTCAAGCAGAACAAGCTCGTCGTGGCAGTTATGGCGGCGCGGTCGGTTACCTCAATGGTCTGGGCGACATGGACACCTGCATTGTTATCCGCTCCGCCTTTGTTAAACATGATATTGCCCATATACAAGCGGGTGCTGGGGTGGTGTTTGATTCAGATCCACAAGCAGAAGCCGATGAAACGCGTCAAAAAGCCCAAGCGGTGATTTCGGCGATCAAAATGGGAGGTGGACTATGAGCACAACAACCCCACAAGCGACTATGCGGATGAAGTTATATTTACTCGATAATTTTGACTCATTCACCTACAACTTAGTGGATCAATTCCGCAGCCTTGGCTGTGAGGTGATCATTTATCGTAATGATGTCAGTGCCGATTATGTTGCAGAAAAACTGATCAATGAAACCGGTAAAGCCGCATTAGTGCTATCGCCTGGCCCTGGCGCGCCTCACGAAGCAGGCTGCATGATGGAACTCATTGGTAAAGTCGCCGGTAAAGTCCCGATGCTTGGCATTTGTTTAGGTCATCAAGCCATGGTCGAATATTATGGCGGCAAAGTTGAACGCGCGCCGTTTGTGGTCCACGGCAAAGCCAGTCCAACCTTCCATAATGGTGAAGGCGTATTTGCTAATTTACCCTCACCTTTGCCCGTTGCCCGTTACCACAGTTTAGTGGCAACAAAGGTGCCAGACTGCTTGAAAATCATTGCTACCACCGATGAGATGCCAATGGCAATATTGCACCCACAACATCAAGCAATCGGATTTCAATTTCATCCAGAATCGATTTTAACCACTTTAGGTAGCCAGTTACTGACGCAAACATTGGCGTATTTAACCCAAGAGCATACTTTTACCGGAGGCGCATAGTGGATAACCTACAAGCTTTATTCGACCGCCTTTACCAAGGTAGCGCGTTAACTCGCGAACAAATGGCGCAAGTTTTTAGCGCTCTTATTCAAGGTGAGATGCAGCCAGCAGCCATGGCAGGTATGTTGGTGGCGCTTAAAATGCGCGGCGAAACCATTGACGAAATAGCCGGAGCCGCTGATGCTTTACGACAAGCAGCCAAACCATTCCCGCGCAGTGACGCCTCTAAACACAGCGGCATTGTTGATATTGTCGGTACCGGTGGTGATGGCCATAACACCATTAATATTTCAACCACTGCCGCTTTTGTTGCAGCAGCAGCAGGCGCTAAGGTAGCAAAACACGGTAACCGTAGCGTATCAAGTAAGTCAGGTTCATCTGACTTATTGTCCCATTGCGGTATTACGCTCACCATGGCGCCAGATGCGGCAAGCCAGTGTTTAGATAAGCTTGGCTTATGTTTCTTATTTGCGCCCCATTACCATGGCGGAGTTAAACATGCCGTGCCCGTTAGACAAGCCTTAAAAACCCGTACCATTTTTAATGTGCTCGGCCCGTTAATTAACCCTGCAAACCCAGAGTTTATGTTGCTAGGAGTTTACAAACTTGAACTGATCGAGCCTATCGCACACGTGCTACATGCCCTAGGGGTTAAACGCGCCATGGTGGTGTATGGCAGTGGCTTAGATGAAGTCGCATTGCATGACAATACTCATGTGGCAGAACTAAAAGACGGCGTGGTGCGTACTTACCAACTTAGCCCTGAAGATCTTGGTGTTAACCGCGCAGGTATAGCGCAGTTAACCGGTGGCGAACCGGCTGAAAATGCCTTAATCACCCAAGCCATTTTACAAGGCAAAGGTCTACCCGCTCATCGAGATGCTGTCGCAATTAACGCTGGTTGTGCTTTGTACATCAGCGGCATTTGCGACTCAGTTCAAGCGGGTACTCAGCTAGCACTAGCGACACTTGCCAGTGGTGCAGCCTTTACCTTATTAATCGAACTAGCTGCCGCGAGCCAAGCTGGAGAAAACCATGAGTAAGCCAGAAAGTAATGTGTTAACCCGCATCATTGAAACTAAAGTGGCGCATATCGCCGCGCTTAAACTGCGTTTCCCAGAAGCCAGTTTACAGCCTAAAATATCTGACCGTAGCTTATATGACGCCCTCAAAGCGCCTAATGCTCAGTTCATTTTTGAATGTAAAAAGGCCAGTCCCTCAAAAGGACTGATCCGTCAAGACTTTGATGTTGAAGCCATCGCAGATATTTATACTCACTACGCCGCTGGCATCTCAGTGCTCACCGATGAACAGTTTTTCCAAGGTGACATGGACTACATTCCCAAAGTCCGCGCCAGAGTGACTCAGCCGATTATCTGTAAAGACTTCTTTGTCGACCCTTATCAAGTAAAATTGGCTGCCCACCAAGGTGCTGATGCCATTTTACTCATGCTGTCAGTGCTTGATGATGAACAATATCGTTTATTAGCTAACGAAGCGGCAAAGTATCAATTAGATACCTTAACCGAAGTGAGTAACCAAGCTGAATTGGTTAGAGCCATTGATCTAAATGCACCGATCATTGGTATTAACAACCGTAATTTACGCGACTTAAGCACTGATCTTGCAACCACCGAATTATTAGCTCCGCAGATCCCTGCCGACAGAGTGGTGATTAGCGAATCAGGTATTTACAATCACCAACAAGTCCGCCGCCTAAATCCCTTGGTTGACGGCTACCTTGTTGGTAGTTCAATTATGGCGCAAGACGATATTGATTTAGCTTGCAGACAGCTTATTTTTGGTCAC
The DNA here is from genome assembly GCF_040309905.1 of Shewanella sp. CAL98-MNA-CIBAN-0140. Classification (NCBI taxonomy): domain Bacteria; kingdom Pseudomonadati; phylum Pseudomonadota; class Gammaproteobacteria; order Alteromonadales; family Shewanellaceae; genus Shewanella; species Shewanella sp. CAL98-MNA-CIBAN-0140. Next base: position 5,532 of record NZ_JBEOPI010000062.1, on the reverse strand, counting down.
AATAAAGTCTGCGGTTTGACCCAAATTGACGATATTAAAGCAGCAGCCAAAGCTGGTGCAGTATTGGGTGGATTAATTTTTCATCCCAAATCACCAAGAGCGGTTACCCCGGCTCAAGCCAATGATTTAGTAGAACAAATGCAACAGCGTAATATTGGATTAAATATGGTGGGTGTATTTGTTAATCATCCCATTGCCGATATCGCCTTGTTAGCTCAAACGCTTAATCTTTATGCGGTGCAATTGCACGGCAATGAAACAGAACTTGAAATCAACGAGCTAAGAGCATTACTTAATCATCAGCAACTGAATACTCAAATTTGGAAAGCGGTCTCTATTGACAGTAACACCGGCGAGATGAGTGCAAAGCCTGCTGGCGCCGATCGTTATTTATACGACAGCAAGTCAGCACAACAATTTGGCGGTACAGGTCAAACATTCAATTGGCAAACCTGCATCATAGATAAACAACAGGCGATGTTGGCGGGAGGATTAACCCCAAACAATGTTTATCTCGCCAGCCAGCAAGGATTTTATGGGGTCGACCTAAATTCAGGAGTAGAATCTAGCCCTGGCCATAAAGACCACCAACAACTGATTGCCGCCTTTGCACAATTACGCCTTAATTAGCGAGCAGTTGCGAACAATTTATTGACATTATTACACTATGATTCATTGGGAAATTTTATGACCAAGCTCAAGCTTAACCCTTATTTCGGCGAATATGGCGGTATGTACGTACCACAAATTTTAGTCCCTGCATTAAAACAACTTGAAACAGCCTTTATCGATGCGCAACAAGATGAAAGCTTTATCGCTGAATTTACCGACTTGTTAAAAAACTATGCCGGACGCCCAACGGCGCTAACACTTACCCGTAATTTAAGTCCGAACCCTTTGGTGAAAATTTACCTGAAGCGTGAGGATTTGCTTCACGGTGGCGCCCATAAAACCAACCAGGTATTGGGTCAAGCGCTGTTAGCTAAGCGTATGGGCAAAAAAGAAATCATCGCTGAAACAGGCGCAGGACAACACGGCGTAGCCACTGCCCTAGCCTGTGCCCTTTTAGGCTTAAAATGTAGAGTCTATATGGGCGCCAAGGACATTGAACGTCAATCGCCGAATGTATTTCGGATGAAATTAATGGGCGCTGAAGTTATTCCGGTTACCTCAGGTTCATCAACCCTAAAAGATGCTTGCAACGAAGCCATGCGCGATTGGTCAGGCAGCTATGATAAAGCGCATTACTTGCTGGGTACTGCAGCCGGGCCGCATCCATTCCCGACAATTGTGCGAGAATTCCAACGTATGATCGGTGAAGAAACTAAAAAACAAATTCTTGAAAAGGAAGGACGCTTACCCGATGCCGTTATTGCTTGCGTCGGCGGCGGTTCAAATGCTATTGGCATGTTTGCCGATTTTATTGATGAACCGTCAGTAGAATTGATTGGTGTGGAACCCGCTGGTAAAGGTCTCGATACCGCTATGCACGGCGCGCCGCTTAAACACGGTAAAACCGGTATTTTCTTTGGGATGAAGTCACCCTTAATGCAAAACAGCGACGGTCAAGTTGAAGAGTCTTATTCTGTTTCTGCTGGGCTTGATTTCCCATCGGTTGGTCCACAACATGCACATTTGAATGCCATTGGTCGTGCACGCTATGAATCAGCAACTGATGATGAAGCACTGGATATGTTCCAAAAACTCGCGCGATGCGAAGGGATTATCCCCGCATTAGAATCTGCCCACGCTCTTGCCTATGCGGTACGCATGGCCGAAGAAGCCACTAAAGAAACGATTTTAGTGGTTAATCTATCTGGGCGTGGCGACAAGGATATATTCACTGTGGCAGATATTTTAGAGGCCAAACAAAAACAACAGGAGAGCGGCAATGAGTAACCGTTATCAAGCAACATTTGCTGCACTAAAAAAACAACACAGAGGCGCGTTTGTTCCTTTTGTCACCATTGGCGATCCGAGCCCTGAATTATCGTTGAAAATTATCCAGACCTTAGTTGATAATGGCGCTGATGCGCTTGAATTAGGCTTTCCTTTTTCAGATCCATTAGCCGATGGCCCCGTCATACAAGGCGCAAATTTACGCTCATTGGCTGCAGGCACTAAACAAAGTGATTGTTTTGACATCATCACCAAAGTACGGGCGCAATACCCAGATCTACCTATCGGATTATTGTTGTATGCCAACTTAGTTTTTGCCAATGGTATCGATGCATTTTATGCCAAAGCACAAGCTGCCGGTGTGGATTCAGTGTTAATTGCCGACGTGCCAGTTGAAGAATCTGAACCCTTTAGTCAAGCCGCAAAAGCACATGCTATTGCGCCAATCTTTATCGCTCCGCCAAATGCTGACTCTGACACCCTAAAACGGGTCAGTGAACAAGGTGAAGGTTATACCTATCTATTATCACGTGCCGGCGTTACGGGTACTGAGTCAAAAGCCGGTGAGCCAATTGAAAATATTCTCACGCAACTCGTCGAATTTAATGCCCCACCGCCACTATTAGGGTTTGGTATTGCCGAACCAGAGCAAGTGCGCGCCGCCATCAAGGCTGGCGCCGCGGGGGCAATTTCAGGTTCTGCGGTGGTTAAAATTATTGCCGCTCATCAACACGATGAAGTCACATTACTAGCAAAAATGGCTGAATTTACCGTTGCAATGAAAGCGGCAACCTAGAAGTATTTATAATTGGTATTATCAACAAAAACAAAAAAGGCGCTTTAAGCGCCTTTTTTAATGGGTGTTCCCTAACGCAATGGTTAGAGTCACTATCAATCGATTATAGAATGGTCACACCGATTGATACCACTTGGGTGATTAAACCATTTGGTGATTCCACTTCAACAATAAAGACCCCTGTATTAGGTTCATCTTCACCTTTTAGCGTTGTGCTGAACTGACGTCCACCATTGTAGTTAGAACTTGGCCAAGTAAATTCGCTGGTGCTGACAACAGAACCGGCAGAGGTCTTGAATCTCACAATCGAACCGGCGGGCATTTGCTGATTATGTAAATCAGAAATCGTGAACATTGCCGTAGCAGAACCTTTACCCTCGATAGTGATACTACCGCCAGTATGCGTTCCAGTGCTATCTGCAATGACAATGTTACTTGAGTCCGTGGCAAAAGCAGTACTACCAGACATCACCATGACTAAACTACGACGCACAAATACAGACCGAGAGTCTGATGCAGTAGCACAAGCTGAATGAACAGGTTCAGAGCAAAGCACACCATTATATTTGCGGTCTTTGAGGTCAAATACTCCATTAGCGTTAAAATCAACTAACTCTTCTAACGTACCACCATCCTGACCACCAGTCTGTTGCGGATTAAACACACCATCTTCGTTATAGTCATTAAAGGCATCATTTAAATCAAATAGCTGACCAGTTACATCTTTACCGGTTAAAAACGTCTCGGCTTCAGTGGCATCAAAACGACCATTACCATTGAGGTCAGGGAATGACTCTTCACCAATAGCGGATGCAGTAATCGTTGCACGGCCACCGTATTTTTGACCGTAAATATTACCATAAACCTCAAGAGTCGAATCATATGCTAACAGCGCACTTGGATTACGGAACATTGCACCCGCACCATTGAGTAACATTTCACCTTCAGGTCGAGGAAGCTGACTTGTCCAAGAGACCGAACACGCACCTTTTACTGTTTGACATGCATCTTCAATAGAGCCACCTTCAGTGGTAAAAGATACTGTCGTCCCATCGGGTACAGGGTTGTTAAACGCATCGGCCATCCGAGCAGTAACCTTGACAACCGTCCCGTCTAGATCCCAACCTTCAGCATTAAGTACTTCAGCCGATAACGAAAAACTGTCTTGGTCAGGAATACCCGTTGATATAATCAACTGACTTGATTGGCTAGAAATAGCAGGGATTGAGCCATTATCTACCGTCGCGGTAACACGCAGTGATGTTGCAACAGTACCGGTAGTGACGACAGTTTGTACCACACCGCTGTTATCGGTTGTGGCTTGCAATGGATCAATTTTGACGCCACCAATAGTAGTGTTGAGTTTAAAAATCACATTTTGGTTGGTAACCACATTGCTATTTTTATCGAGCACTTTAAATTTAACCACTGATGATTCATCACCTCCAGTGCCTAAAATACTAATGTTTTGAGGAGCGGCTGATACAAACACAATACTACCGACATCAGCCTGCAGTACATTAATAGTCCCTGCAGCAGATAAACTTATTCCACCCGCATTGGCTGTAACATTGATTTGATCTTCACCAACACAACCTTCGGCACGATACGTTGAGGTTGCAACCCCATTGCTTGATGAAACTGGAGAACTAATCACGGCTTGCGCTGGACTTTTTGTCGCACATGTTGAAGAGAAGTTCACATCAACAGGTTGGGTAAAAGGATTGCCTTGATCATCTTGAATCAGCACTGAAATCGTTGCAGTCCCACCCGCAGAAAGATCTGTTGCACTAACCGCCGCCACACCTTGAACAAAAGGTGTTCCACTGCCCATGACAACATCGGTCGCACCAACGACAACAATTGTTGAACCGATTTCATTAGTCGAGAGCGATGCAGTGGCTTCACCAGCGCCTAAAGAACTGCCTGCATAGATATCGACTGTCGCTTTGCCTTGTGCATTGGTGACAGCCGTTTTAACCGGTAAATCACCTATCGGGCTATCAAAGGTCACAATTACAGCCTTAGAAAGCCCACTAACGGTCGCCGTTAATTTGCCTGGTGATAATGTGTTAATCGATTGTATTGCGTTACCGTCTTCATCGGTTAGTACCAATGAGACTTGGGCACCACCACCTGCTACGCCACCATCACCGGCCATAGTCACGTTAAGCGAATTAGTCTCGCCAGATGTAATGGTCGCACTAATGGTTGCGCCAGTGTTTATTGCCGCAGAATTTAACTGTACAGTAGCAACACCATCAGCATTAGTTGCAACTTCACCCGTACCGGGAGAAAAGGTGCCGTATTCAGCATTATTTAATGAAAAAGAAACTAAAGTGCTAATAGCTGCACCCGTTGAGTCTTTCACTATTGCGGTAATAACCGCAGGTTCAGCAACTGAAATTTGATCATTGTCGATACTTAACGCAATAGATATAGTCGGATCAGGAGTGGTCCCACCTCCGGTTCCATCATCGGTTATACCGCCACCGCCGCCACATGCGACGATAAAAAATGTACATAAAAGTGCTAAATAAACTTTATATGCTGACTTCATTGTCAGGCTCCCTGTTACATTAAGGTAAAACTTAAGAATTATTATAGTTTGTTATAGATTAACAATACGCAGACATCGTGTAACCTTAGCATAACTCTACTATTTTCTTCGCTACTTATCCGCTAAAACTTTCACTTTAAGACCATTTCCTAAGTTATCAATTCCTGCTAGTCTTTAGCGCATTAAATAAAGGCATAAAATAACATGCCTATGCATCTGAGTCAGTTTTGGCCTATTCTTATAGTATAAATCAAGACTAGAAGTGAGATTTGCTATG
>NZ_JBEOPI010000061.1:0-14032 GCF_040309905.1 Shewanella sp. CAL98-MNA-CIBAN-0140 | reverse complement strand
TGGCTCCCCAGACTGGACTCGAACCAGTGACATACGGATTAACAGTCCGCCGTTCTACCAACTGAACTACTGGGGAAGCGTTTTTAGCAATGTATTGCCGAGAACGGAGCGCATAGTAAAACGCTCTGGTAACTGAGTCAACTCGAGTTATAAAAAAAAACGCATTTATGTGCCTAATTGGTTACCAAACACACATCGTGAACGACTTTTGGGCATTTATGTCGATTTTTGAACAATGAAAAGAAAATTAATCACTTACTCTTAAAATTCATTCTTAAGGTGATAACGACGATATTCTGCTGGGGCGCTTATATTTGGTGTCTATGACTGGGTGTTTACGTTGACCTTTTTCAGATATGTTTTGCAAGACGAACGTGTTTATATCCGTTTTCGTTAATAAACTGATTTCGTTTTCGACACTTTTTTTGGAAAGTGCCAGTTAATCATATTGAGTCGACGAAGACCTTGGATGAATAGAGCCATAGAGCCTTGTCATGGCGTATGCTTTCTTATTGCAAGGAGTTTGATACCACAGGTCATATTATAAATATATCGTCGACAGACTTGATGAGGGCCTTTGTGATGTCATTGCGAAAGAGAGAGTCGGACGTGACTGCCAGGTGAGGCGGGGTTATTCGAGTATTGGTATTATCTCAAAAGCCATTGCATGGACGTTGCCAATGATGACAAGCGAGATGGGTCGGGTGATAGTTGTTGAATGAATATTTGAGCTGGCGAGATATGATCGCAATGTTGATCGACCTTCAATGCATTGTTAAGCTATCAGTTAACTAATGATTTAAAATAACAGCTGAACTATTGTCGCTATCTTTCGTATAAATGTGCAAATGTAATTAAATTTCATCACAACTTTCTTACGCTCTGATGAAATTCATTTGGGCGCTACCCCGCAGCAGTATTGAGCTTTCTTGACTTATCCACTAAATCTGTGGATAAACTTGTGGACTTCTACTGTAAATGAGCGGCAATCCCTTGTAGTACTTGAGTCGGACTTAAATTGGTACAATTAATTGGCGATAATTTAAGTTGTTTTTAATCAGTGACATAAAAAAAGCAACTTCTTTTTTTGCTCACTGTTCTGTCAGTTGCAAAATTGTAATCTCTTTGTCATATAGATTGTGTATTAAATTGAGCTTTAGCCTGATTTTTCGGCGTATTAGCGACCTTTCTACCTGATCTAATGATGTTGTTTATTACTTTCATTAAATGACGTTTATTCTGTCATATTGAGGGAGTATCTGACTGATAATGATCTTATATCGCAATAAGATCATCTCACAATATTTTAGCTGCGAGGCCAAGGTTTTTCAGTCAAGGGTTTATCAATGCCCATGCTTATCGATGTAAGTTACCGCTAATACCGTACGATTATGTATCGCCATTTCCCCGTGTTTAGGTATATGATCATCGGTTCAATAGAATAGGAAACCGTGTTGTGTCAGAGTCAGTATTTTCCCTAGAGTCCAAGTTCGAACCCGCGGGCGATCAACCTACAGCGATAAAAAAATTAGTGGATGGCCTAGCATCAGGTGTTGCGAGTCAAACGTTATTAGGCGTAACAGGATCAGGCAAAACTTACACCATAGCCAATGTCATCAAGCAAATGGGCAGGCCCACCATTATTATGGCGCCCAACAAAACCCTTGCGGCGCAACTTTATGGTGAAATGAAAGAGTTTTTCCCACATAACGCCGTTGAATACTTTGTGTCTTACTACGATTACTATCAACCAGAAGCTTATGTACCCGCTTCTAATACCTTTATTGAAAAAGATGCATCGGTTAATGCTCACATTGAGCAAATGCGTTTATCGGCCACTAAAGCGTTATTAGAGCGTAAAGACGTGGTACTTATTGCCTCTGTGTCCGCTATCTATGGTTTGGGTGATCCCGACTCCTACATGAAAATGCTATTGCATTTACGCCAGGGTGATTTTATCGGGCAACGTGACATTCTCATCCGACTCAGTGAATTACAATACAAACGCAATGACATTGAATTAAAACGCGGCACATATCGTGTTCGCGGTGAAGTAATAGACATTTTTCCAGCAGAATCTGAACGAGAAGCGATTCGAATTGAATTATTTGACGACGAAATAGAACGCTTAAGCGAATTTGATCCCTTGACCGGACAGATTAATAAGCGAATAGTTCGCACCACAATTTATCCAAAAACACATTACGTGACTCCGCGAGAAAAAATTATTGCGGCGACTGAAGAAATTAAACAAGAGTTACGGGAACGTCGTCAATATTTACTCGATAACAATAAACTGATTGAGGCTCAGCGGATCACTGAGCGCGTTCAATACGACATTGAAATGATGGTCGAGTTAGGTTATTGCTCAGGGATTGAAAACTACTCGCGTTATTTATCAGGCCGATCCACTGGCGAGGGCCCGCCAACCTTATTAGACTATTTGCCGGCAGACGGCTTACTTATCATCGATGAGTCACATGTGACGGTGCCGCAAATTGGGGCCATGTATAAAGGCGATAGAAGCCGAAAAATGAACTTAGTGGAGTATGGGTTTCGATTACCATCAGCATTAGATAATCGGCCGCTTATGTTTGAAGAATTTGAGCGGTTAATGCCGCAAACCATTTTTGTTTCGGCGACACCCAGCTTATATGAACTTGAAAAAAGTTCCGGCGAGATAGCTGAGCAGGTTGTAAGGCCAACAGGATTGCTCGATCCTGTGCTTGAAGTTCGCCCTGTGGGAATTCAAGTTGACGATCTCTTGTCTGAGATCCACAAACGCGTGGCGGTCAATGAACGTGTGTTGGTCACCACATTAACCAAACGGATGTCAGAAGATCTCAGCGAATATCTTGACGAACATGGAGTGAAGGTGCGTTATCTGCATTCTGATATTGATACCGTTGAGCGAGTTGAGATTATTCGTGATTTACGTCTAGGGCATTTTGACGTGCTGATCGGAATCAACTTATTACGTGAAGGTCTGGATCTGCCTGAAGTCTCATTAGTGTGCATTTTAGATGCAGATAAAGAAGGCTTTTTACGTTCAGAACGCTCACTTATACAGACCATAGGTCGCGCTGCCCGAAATGTTAACGGTAAAGTCATTTTATATGCGGATCGCATCACCAACTCCATGGCTAAAGCCATGGATGAAACTGATCGTCGCCGTGAAAAACAACACCAACACAACATTGACAATGGCATAGTACCGCGAGGGGTAGTGAAAAGTATCACAGATGTGATGGATGTGGGTGGTACTAACTTCAGCAAAGGTACCCGTAAAAATCACTCTAAATATGCCGAAGTGGCAGAAGAGCGAGCGAAATACACCAGCATTGCCGATTTGAGTCATCAAATTGATAAACTGGAAAAACAAATGCATGAACATGCTAAGAACTTAGAGTTTGAGCAAGCTGCGGCCGTGCGTGATGACGTCAAACATTTACGCGATCTCATCATTGTAAATAGTTAATACATTCAGCTGAAACCAAACGGCCACATTATCAATGTCAAGATGTCTAAATCTGGCCGAGGGAGTTAACCAGATGAGATTATGCTTCAGTTAATTGATTAACTTCGTTTCGGTTTGCATTAGTGGTGGCGCACGTAATACCGTGACTATTATTGAAAGCCAACATTTAGTGGGTACAAAAAGTCAGCAATTTGCTGACTTTTTTTGTTTTATTTATCTCATTTGGCGGAAAAAAATCGAGATCTGAGCGAAGCGTTAGTCGCGGGATAATTCAGAGAGCATTCATATTGTTAATATTTAGATCGCTATCTATGAGCCATATCTAACGGTTCATTTACTCACTGAACACCTGCCCAGATTGATTTTATTATTAATGAAATAGCATGAACAACAAAGCCTTATCAGAACAGCTGTGGGTATAAGCTTTACTCGTGGCATTTATGTTAAGTTCATTTATGTTAAGTTCATTTATGGCCATCACCTTGTGACGCCCGCATTAAGATAGGGATAGTCAATGTGGTGAGTAGAAAGGCGATAGCAAGAGGGTAAATATCAAAATAACAGGTCAAACAGTCAATAAAAAACGCGCCAATTGGCGCGTTTATGCAGTTTTATATTATCGAGATAATTAGAAACTGGCTGATCGAGGTGCGCGTGGGAATGGGATAACATCACGAATGTTATTAACGCCAGTCACATAGGAGACTAAACGCTCAAAACCTAAACCAAAACCTGAATGAGGTACGGTGCCGTAACGGCGAAGGTCACGGTACCACCAGTAATCTTCTTGGCTTAAGTCCATTTCAGCTAAACGTGCATCTAATACATCTAAACGCTCTTCACGTTGCGCGCCACCGATGATTTCACCGATACCTGGAGCAAGTACGTCCATCGCTGCAACGGTCTTACCGTCATCATTTAAGCGCATGTAGAAAGCTTTAATGTCTTTAGGGTAGTTTTTAACGACTACCGGTGCTTTAAAGTGCTCTTCTGCTAAATAACGTTCGTGTTCAGACTGTAAATCGATGCCCCATTCGACTGCGAAATCAAACTTTTTACCGCAGTTTTTCAAAATCTCTACCGCATCAGTGTAATCCACTTGCGCGAAATCGCTGCTGACGAATGCCTGCAAACGATCAATAACCGTTTTATCGACACGCTCGTTAAAGAAGGTTAAATCATCCATGCGTTCTTCAAGTACTGCTTTAAAAGCGAACTTAAGCATTTTTTCTGCTAATTCAGCAGCATCGTCTAAGGTTGCAAACGCCACTTCTGGCTCGACCATCCAAAACTCTGCAAGGTGGCGAGTGGTGTTTGAGTTTTCAGCACGGAACGTTGGGCCAAAAGTATACACTTTAGATAATGCACAGGCATACGTTTCGGCGTTCAACTGGCCCGATACGGTTAAGAATGCTTCTTTACCGAAGAAGTCTTTGTCGTAATCAACTTTACCGGCTTCAGTACGCGGCAAGTTTTCCATGTCTAATGTCGACACGCGGAACATCTCACCGGCACCTTCACAGTCAGAAGCCGTGATTAAAGGAGTTGATACCCAAATAAAGCCTTCTTGATGATAGAAACGATGGATAGCTTGGGATAAACAGTTACGTACACGGGCAACTGCACCAATAATGTTAGTGCGAGGACGTAAATGGGCAAGTTCACGTAAATGCTCAATAGAGTGGCGTTTAGCCGACATTGGGTAAGTATCTGGATCGTCAACAAAACCTGTGACCACGATTTCAGATACTTGTAGTTCAAATGCTTGACCGGCACCAGGAGAGGCAACCACTTCACCGGTCATGATAACCGAGCAGCCAGCAGTCAATTTCAATACATCGTCATTGTAATTGGCTAGGCTATTTGGCACGACACCTTGAATAGGGTCGAAACATGAACCGTCATACACGGCCAAGAAAGAGATCCCCGCTTTTGAATCACGACGAGTTCTGACCCAACCACGGACAGTGACTTGTGAACCAATGGCGTGTTCAGCTTTAAATACAGAAGCGACAGATGCAATGCTCATTGTTGCTTAATTCTCCAACATAACGAATATAAATATAAATTTGGCGTTTATCTTACCTTGCTGGTGACTTTTCTCAAGCTGAAAACGCTATTCTATGGTGAATATTGTGATACTTTTGACTAAGTCGGTTAAATATTTGGCGAATTAGCCTTTTATTATCTCGTCAACCAAGGAATAGGGCATGTCTCGTTTAGGTATTATACAAGTGGTGTTGACCATCTTTTCGTTATTAGGCTGGAGTTTAGCCATTTATGCATTGATTATTTTTGGCGAAGCCAGACCAGATCGCGCGGTAGGGTACTTTTTGAGTAAAGGGGTATCGGTGCGATTACATTGGGACCCCGAATTAACCATAAAATTGGAATATCTTATTTGGTGGTGTGCTGGGATCAGTTTTCTCAATCTACTGGTTAACTTTTATGCCAAAACCACGACGCGGATTGGTTTTTGGGTCAATATACCCTTGTTGTTGTTGGTATCACTGTCAGCGGGTTTGTATATTCGTTACTTAGTGTAAATCCACTTATGTATGCTGAGCTTATTAATAGCTCGAAGCTGAATTGATTTTGAAAATAAATCGGTTTTTGGTGCAAACCGTCCATGCACTGTTGTTAATTTACTTCTATATGACGGCACAATAAGTCAATTATTGCTGCTGTTACACCCCAAATAAACTTGTCTTCAAATGGCATAAAGTGCACTTGATAATATGCGCCATGGCGGTAATGAAACATTTTATGACGGTTACTCTGCTCAATAAAAAAACTCAAGGGTACTGAGAAACAATCATCAACTTCACCAGGGTCGATCACCAGTTCAAAGGGCTGTTTGACTAAGGCCACGACAGGGGTGATCTCAAAACCGGTAAAGGTTTTATGGGCAGGGAACAGACCTAAAATATCAACATTTTCTGGGGATAAACCAATTTCTTCGTGTGCTTCACGCAGTGCGGTATGAATAATATTAATATCACCAGGTTCAACTTTGCCGCCTGGGAAGCTAATTTGCCCAGGATGGTGACGTAAATGCATCGGACGTCGGGTTAACATAAGATGCAGTTGTTGCTCTATTTCAATCACAGGGATTAATACCGCTGCTTGGCGGCCAAGATACGATTGGGGCGCAGAAGTAATGGTAGAACGCAGGCGATGCAAGTTATAGCGCAGGGTGAATTCGTGTTTGTTCATTGATATTGGGTATTTCCAATTGTTGGCTCTACGTTAGCTGACATTCGGTATTCGCGTCACTCAATAACCAACAACGCACCGCATATGACCTCAAACAAGCCTATTGTAAGTCTCTATTGTTTCAGCAATTAGAGTAACCATGATCAATCTTAGCAGTGACAACGCCAAGCTAACAGACATTAATAAGATGATTTAACCCTGTTGAGTCCATTGTCGACTTATTGAAGCACATAATATTGGCATGGCTTGAGTTATTAGACGGCAACGTTATGGTGACTTTTCGATGTCAGCATCATAGCCATCAGTATCGAAATAATGACTCGATTAGCTGCGCTATTTTGAGGCATATCACCCATGAGACAGATTAATTAACTGCACTATTTTGTGTATATTGCACCATTAGTGCTCAATAAATAATGTTAAAACAACTGTATTAAATAAACGTTTTAATAGTGACTGTTTAGGATAAGCGATTGATTTAAAATAAAGAGCTCTATTATTTTATTGTCATTAATCTGTATTGTATTTGTTATAATTAACTGGCATGGTAACTGCTGGAATAAATGCAGTTAATTATCACGAGGAAGACAAATATGGGACTGGAGAAGTTGCTGTATTTGCAAGGTGTTGGGGCAGAATTTATCGATTTTTTCGGTAATCTTGTTCATATACCTACTAAGGACAGGCAGGGCATTTTAACCACAATGTTGTTGCCGTCATCTCTTCATCAACACGATCATCTTCACGGAGATAATGATTCTGGCCAGCAGCCATTTGACATGAAGGCTTTTACACAACAACAATTATCAGCGCAACCGATAGCCGCGAGAATCGAGCAACTTGATGTGCTACCTTGGTTGATGCCGCTGCATCAATTCCAATGGTGTGCTATCGATAAACCTCATATTGATATCTATCTGCCAGAGCATTATTCATTTGCCTTTGCAGTGACCGTCAGCGGTGAAAACGTTGACACTATTATTGTTAACGCTGACGTGAGTGATTGTGTTATCACTGGCGAGTATTATATTAACGGCCAGCGCTATTGCCAATATCGATTATTGCTTGATAAATCAAACCTGCATCTAGGCTACTACCAGGCTAGCTTAGCGTTTTTAAATGATCCTGCCCGTACAGAAACCTTACACGGACAATTGATGGTTGCGCCCGCAATGGCTTATCAAGGGCGTTTAGCGCAGAAATCAACAAGCAGTAAACAATCTTGGGGGTTGAACGCTCAACTGTATGCATTACGTAATGATGCTCAATGGGGTATCGGCGATTTTGGTAATTTAGCCGAACTTATTGATTACGCGGCTCAGGCCGGTGCTGATTTTATTCTGCTTAATCCATTACATGCTTTAGACATCAGCCAGCCAAATAACCCCAGTCCATACAGCCCAACAGATCGCCGTCGGTTAAATCCCTTGTACATTCAAATTGAAGCCGTTTATGAGTATAAAGCGTTGAATGGGGAGTTATCATCACAGAAATGGCAACAAAAAAAGCGCGCACTTAATCACGCTCATCTCATTAATTATGAGGAGGTTCAAAGTCTTAAATACGCTGCTTTTGAGAAGTTGTATCAAATATTTAACTATCAACACGTTAAGCTAGAAACCCCTAGGTTCAAAGCTTATCTGGCATTTTTGGCGCAGGATAGAGTGGCGTTGATGCAATTTGTTGATACAGAAATGAAGTTAGCATCAAAAAATTTCACACAAGATGCAGGCTTTTATTTGTATCTGCAGTTTATCGCCAATGAGCAATTACAAGCTTGTCAGTTAAATGCCAAACAGTGTGGCATGAGTATTGGATTGATCCGTGATTTGGCCGTAGGTGCGGTGAGTCAGGGCGCAGAAGTTAGCGCCAATGTGGATTTATTTTGTGATAACGCCAGCATTGGTGCGCCGCCAGATCCATTTGCCGAACAAGGTCAAAATTGGGGCTTAACGCCATTCGACCCGGTAAAATTAAAGCAGGATAATTTTTGTCATTTTATTCAATTGGTTCGCAGCAATATGCAAAATTGCGGGGCATTGAGAATTGATCATGTCATGGGGCTACTGCGTTTATGGTGGTGGCCGCTGGATGAAGAACTAGGTCAAGGGAGCTATGTCTATTACCCGCTTGAAACCTTATTAGCGATTGTTTGCCTGGAAAGTCAACGTGCTCGTTGCATCGTCATTGGTGAGGATTTAGGCATAGTGCCACCCGAAATTGTGTCACTTTTACACGATGCGGGCATTTTATCTAACGAATTATTCTATTTCTGTAAAGATCATCATGGCTTTAAGGCGCCAAAAGACCACAAGTATCAAAGCTTGATGATGCTGGCTAATCATGATGTGCCGACGCTTGCAGCGTGGTGGACGGGTGCCGATTTACGGCTACGGCGTGAGCTAGAGTTGATTGAAACTGATGATAAGTTACAACAAATAATTGTCCAGCGTCAGCTTGAGAAGCAGCAGTTAGTCGATTTACTTATCCGCGAACAGGCGTTTGAGTTACCTACTTTGACAGTGTCAGTGGATCAATTGGACTTTGATAGCATTATGTTGGCTTGGATCCATGTGGCTGCGAAGGGCAATGCTCAATTATTCAGCGTCCAGTTGAGCGACTTAGTCGCCGATAAGCATGGGGTGAATATTCCAGGGACATGGAAAGAGTTTCCTAATTGGCAACGGCGATTACCATTATCAATTAAGCAAATGTCTCAAAGCCCTAAAGTACAGCAACGTCTCGATGCCATAAAGTTTGCTCGGCAAACTCGCAGTAACTATAGCGCTGCAGACACCTCTTCATCCGATAAACACGCCCAATAATGGATCATTGACTATGACTGTAGCGACCCCGTATTTTCATTCAGGAAGCGAAATTGCCTTATTAAATGGTGAATACACAGATGTGTTTTCATTGCTTGGAATGCACAGTATTAATGACGGTAAAGCACTGGTTGTTCGTTGCTTACTGCCAGGTGCGCTGAGTGTTGATGTATTGAGTGCTAAAGACCACCGTAAAGTGGCCAGCCTTGAGCATGTCAATGAACAAGGGTTATTTGCCGGTAAAATTGCTCGTAGAGTTAAGCCGTTTCAGTATTTATTGCGAGTCAAATATCCATTGTGTGAGCAGTTAATCATTGACCCATATCAATTTGATAGTGTATTGGATCCAGATGATGTGTACCTTTTTGGTGAAGGAAGCCAGCTGCAAACCTATCACTTTCAAGGGGCTAATTGGCGCCAGCATCATGGTGTCACGGGTGTCCATTTTTGTGTTTGGGCACCTAATGCGAAGCAAGTGGCGCTGATCGGTGATTTTAATTTATGGGACAAGAAACGCCATGTATTACGCCACCATCCAGGCAGTGGCTTGTGGGATATTTTTATTGCTGATGTTGAACCTGAACAACATTATAAATACGCAATTTGCGACATGCACGGCAATGAGATCATTAAATCCGATCCTTATGCGGTTGCGATGCAACCCTCACCACATAATGCGTCAAAAATTCCAAAACCAGAACACTATGACTGGCAAGATAGTGACTGGTTAACCGACCGAGCAAGCAGTCAGTCTCATGCACAACCGATGTCAATTTATGAAGTGCAATTAGCTTCATGGCGGCGAACGGGCGATGACGGCCAAGATTATACTGACTATACACAGTTAATTGCAGAGCTGGTGCCGTATGTTAAAGAAATGGGTTTTACTCATTTACAATTGATGCCCATCAGTGAGTATCCGTTTGACGGTTCTTGGGGGTATCAACCAGTGGGATTATTTGCCCCTACATACCGCTTTGGTGACGCGAATGGTCTTAAAGCGTTTATTGATGAGTGCCATCAACAAGGTATTGCCGTGTTGCTGGATTGGGTGCCAGCGCATTTTCCTCGCGACCCTCATGGACTTGTTAGGTTTGACGGCAGTTGCTTATATGAACATGAAGATCCACGCAAAGGTGAGCATCCCGACTGGGACACGTTAATTTATAATTATGGCCGCGCGGAAGTGCGCAGCTTTTTATACAGTAATGCCTATTACTGGCTAGACGAATTTCATTTTGATGGTTTGCGCCTTGATGCCGTGTCATCAATGCTATACCTCGATTACAGTCGCACTGCCGACCAATGGGTCCCCAATGAATTTGGCGGCCGCGAAAACCTGCACGCCATCAGTTTTTTACAAGAGTTAAATGCGCGCATGTACCAATCCTTTCCCGGGATTAATATGATTGCTGAGGAGTCCACGGCGTGGCCAGGCGTGACTCAAGCGACCAGTAATAACGGCTTAGGTTTTGGTTTTAAGTGGAATATGGGCTGGATGAACGACACGCTGCGTTACATCAGCAGCGATCCCCTTTTTCGACGCTATCACCATGGAGAACTGACATTTAGCTTAGTGTACGCTTTTACCGAGCAATTTATTTTGTCCCTTAGTCATGATGAAGTGGTACACGGTAAGGGGTCGTTATTGCATAAAATCCCCGGTGATGATTGGCAGAAATTTGCCACCTTACGCGCTTATTACGGCTTTATGTGGTCGCATCCTGGCAAAAAACTGTTGTTCATGGGTAATGAGTTTGCACAACGCAGCGAGTGGAATCATGACCAGAGCCTCGACTGGCATTTATTAACCTATGCACCGCATCAAGGTGTGCAAGATTGGGTGCGCGATCTCAATCAATGTTATCAGCAATACCCTGCGTTATATCAACGCGATCACAATAGTGACGGTTTCCAATGGCTCGACGGTAATAATGCTGACAATAACATTTTAGTGTTTTGTCGTTTTGGCATCAATAAACAGCAGCCAGTGGTGATTGTGGTTAATATGTCGCCACAGGTTTATCACGACTTCAGGATTGGAGTTCCGACCGATCGAGATTATGTGGAGATCATCAACAGTGACCATCGTCATTATGGCGGCAGTCATGTGGTTAATGATGAGGCTTGTGAAACACAAGCTACGCCGTGGCAAGGCATGCCACAAAGTATCGTGATAACAGTGCCACCGTTAGGGTGCTGTTTCTGGGCCCCTGCGCTAGATGAGCTGGATGAACCAACAGCATAAATTGGCGCTCACATAATGGTTTCTACTTCACAAGGGTATGTTATGGATATGACCAGCGGTTATCCTTATCCACTCGGGGCGACACTTGACGATGACGGGGTTAATTTCTCGTTGTTCTCAGCGCACGCCACCAAAGTGGTGTTGTGTATCTTTGACCCCACGGGGCAAATTGAGGTGGCGCAATACATCATGCGCGACCAAACACGGCAAATTTGGCACTGCCATCTATCCGATGCTCAAGCGGGATTACTGTATGGTTACCGCGTTTTTGGACCGTATCAGCCCGAACTCGGTCATCGTTTTAATCATCATAAATTACTCCTCGACCCGTACGCGAAAAAGTTGGTGGGTACGCTGATATATCACTCTGCGCTTTATGGCTATGACATTGATGCTACTAAGGAGGATTTGTCGTTTGATACACAAGATAGCGCGCCATATTTACCCAAAGCACAGGTCATAGATTGTGGATTTGTTAAGGACATTCCGATTACACCCCTTAACATTAGTCTGGCTCGGAGCATTATATTTGAGGCCCACGTTAAGGGATTTACTCAACAACATCCTGATGTCAGCTTACAGCAACAAGGCACCTTTGCTGGGTTAGCAAGCCCGCAGATAGTTGATTATTTGCAAAATTTAGGCATCACCTGCGTTGAGTTATTACCGGTGCATGGTTTCTTTGATGAGCCTTTTTTGATTGAAAAAGGCCTCAATAACTATTGGGGCTATAATAGTATTGCGTTTATGGCGCCACATTCGGCTTATTTATCAGGACAGGGTGATATTGCCGAGTTTAGGCAAATGGTCTCCACTCTTCACTCTGCGGGGATTGAAGTGATCCTCGATGTGGTGTTTAACCATACCGCTGAAGGCAACCATTTAGGGCCAACTTACAGTTTTCGCGGTATCGACAATGCCAGTTACTACCGGTTATTGCCCAATGAAAAACGCTTTAACATTAATGATACTGGCTGTGGTAACACCTTTAACCTCAATCATCCCCAAGTGTTGATGTTAGTCATGGACTCATTGCGATATTGGGTTGAAGTCATGGGGGTAGACGGCTTTCGATTTGATTTGGCCAGTTGTCTCGGCCGAGAGGCCTATGGCTTTGATCCAGGCAGCGGCTTTTTTGATGCTATTACGCAAGATCCCGTGTTGTGCAAGGTGAAGTTGATTGCTGAGCCATGGGACATTGGCCCGGGGGGTTATCAGTTAGGTAATTATCCGGTGGCATTCAGTGAATGGAATGATCGTTACCGTGATGCTATGCGCCGTTTCTGGCGTGGTGACAGTGGCTTATTACCTGAGTTTGCCAAGCGATTTCATGGCTCGAGTGATTTTTTTGAACATAATGGTCGTGGACCCTCAGCCAGCATCAATTTTATCACCAGTCACGATGGCTTTAGTTTGCATGATTTGGTCAGCTACCGCGATCGTCACAATTTGGCAAATAGTGAAGATAACCGCGATGGTCATCAAGAAAACTGCAGCAGTAATTATGGCATTGAAGGCGAATGTGACGATGTGGTTATTAACGCCATTCGAGACCGACAAAAACGTAACTTATTAACCTGTTTATTGTTATCTCAGGGCGTACCTATGCTGTTGGCAGGTGATGAGTCCAGTCAAACACAGCAGGGCAATAACAATGCCTATTGCCAAGATAATCCTATTGGCTGGTTTGACTGGCAACAAATAGATTGGTCGTTAGTTAATTTCACCGCCCAGTTGATTAGCTTGCGAAAACGCTTCCCGATGTTGTGTCATCAAGCGTTTATTCATAAACCGGAAGCCTTATTTGATAACGGCTTAGCGTGGTTTAACCGCCAAGGTGAAGCAATGACAAAATCATATTGGTGTGAACATCATACCCGCACCTTAAGCGTGATTTTAATCGGCAATTTAGCTGATGCAGACGTTGGTGCTGTTGCGGAGAGTACAGAGGCGTTATTGCTGATGATTAATGCCGATGAGTTGCCACATACCTTTGCCCTGCCGCAATTACCCCATCTTCGATATTGGCATTGTTTATTACATACCCAAGACAGTGAGCCTGTTGTTGATGCCAGTCAACACGTTAGCTTAATGAGTCGCAGTTTAATGTTATTTCATACTGAATTTTCCAGGAGCAATTGATGACTACAGCGAAAGACAGTGAGCCTGTGGTTGATGCCAGTCAACGCGTTAGCTTAATGAGTCGCAGTTTAATGTTATTTCATACTGAATTTTCCAGGAGCAATTGATGACTACAGCGAAAGA
>NZ_JBEOPI010000060.1:0-15133 GCF_040309905.1 Shewanella sp. CAL98-MNA-CIBAN-0140 | reverse complement strand
TAAGCGTTGTGAGGCGTTGAGCTAACTTGTACTAATGACCCGTGAGGCTTAACCATACAACCCAGATGGGTTTTACTGACCTTAGTGTTAGAATAGAGCGCTTAAACAGTGTTTTGCAGACTCAAAAAAATCAGCTTTCCGAATTATTATTTACGGCCTTAAAGGCGGTAGATATGCAAATTTGTCTGGAAACCATAGCATTGTGGCACCACCTGATCCCATTCCGAACTCAGAAGTGAAACGCAATCGCGCCGATGGTAGTTTGGGGTCTCCCCATGCGAGAGTAGGTCATTTCCAGGCGCCTAATTTACTCGAAAGAGTAGCTTGAAAAAGCAAGTCTCCTTGTGCTGACACACTAGCGACTTAAAAAGCATTTAGCATCGTGCGTAAGCAATTTGCTAAAGGAGTGGTAGTTCAGTTGGTTAGAATACCGGCCTGTCACGCCGGGGGTCGCGGGTTCGAGTCCCGTCCACTCCGCCAATTACATCTAAGCCTCGTCATATGACGAGGCTTTTTTGTATCTGAAATTTGGTGAAATACCAGTCATAGAGCGATCATTCACCCCATACATGGGGATTGTAGACTCCCTAAAAACACAACGCGGTAGACGTTACATGGGGTCACTCTCAACTCAATCTGCGCAAAACAATCTCGTGTTAATAGTCTTGTGCTAATAGTCTTGTGCTAATAGTCTTGTGCTAATAGTCCCGTCGGCTCCCATGCTTCTCGTCCTTTATCTTATTGCAGCCGTAATATTCGCCCGCAAACTTACGAAAAAGGCCTTTGCATTACTGCAAAGGCCTTTTTCGTTCATGTGATTTAGTGAAGTAAAACGTACCCGGATTACTTTTACTACTGGTTAAGCTAATTCGTTTCGATAAGGAATGCTGCTTTGCGCTCCGTGGCGAGTGACTGCGAGAGAAGATGCTTTATTGGCAAATTTGACCGCCTCGTTTAAGGTTTTTCCTTCATCTAATGCTACCATCAGTGCGCCATTAAATGTGTCTCCGGCTGCTACGGTATCTATTGCGCTGACTGTGGGCGCTGGAATTATTCGCCCTTGGCCTTTTTCACTGACATAAGCACCTTTACTGCCTAGAGTAATAATGACAATATTAATCCCTTGCCTGTGAAGACTTTCTGCCGCTTTTGCTGCACTTTGTTGATCGATAACATCAATTCCCGTTAATGCGAAAGCCTCAGTCTCATTGGGGGTAATGATATCTATTAAACACAATAAATCGCTACTCAGTTTTGCCGCTGGTGCTGGGTTAAGGATAGTTGTGCAGTGATGTTGTTTGGCTAATGTTAATGCGTGATGAACACTGTCTAACGAAGTTTCTAGTTGAACCAGCAAGAAATTAGCTTGGGTAAATAATGCCTGTTGTTGCTGAAGATGTTGTGCAGACAAATAGGCATTGGCGCCAGGCACAACTCCAATACAGTTCTCGCCCTGCTGGTTAACAAAAATCACCGCTGTGCCAGTACTCTCATTGGCTATTTCATAACAACCAATTAGGTCAATCCCATCGGCGGCCCAGGTTTTACGCATTGTTGCTGCGTTGCTGTCGTCACCCAGAGCACTGATAAAACATACGTTCTGGCCAGTATTACTTAATCGGGCAGCCGCAACAGCTTGGTTTGCCCCTTTTCCACCTAGTTCAAGTCGATATTGCTGACTAATTAAGGTCTGTCCTGCTTGGGGTAATTCGTTGAATGTTAGGACATGATCGGCGTTGGCACTGCCGACAACCAGTAAAGTGCTCATGTATTTCCTTATAACCCATGCAGAATTAAGTGATTCTGCATGGCATTGATTTGCTAGTAATCGTTTAATCGTTCAACAATGAAGTCGACAAAACCGGTTCGGTTAATATCGAACAATACTTTAGCATTGTGAGGTTTAGCGGTTAATTGATAACGATCAACCACGGTCATACCCTGTGTATACTCCCCTTTCGTCTCAACGCCAACCCAGCAATCGACAGCGGTAAATAGTGATGGATTGAGTAACCATGCGATAGTGCAAGGGTCGTGTAGTGGTGCACCGGTGAAGCCCCACTTTGGATCTCGATGATAAATCATAAAGAAGTCGAGTAATTCTGCGACACATAGAGCGATAGGGTTATTAATTGCTCTAATACGCTCAATATCTTCATCCATGATTTGTGCTTTATGAGTCACATCTAAGCCGCACATCACAATAGGTATGCTTGATTTGAACACCATGTCAGCCGCTTCTGGGTCGACAAAAATATTGAATTCAGCCGCTGGAGTCCAATTGCCTTCACCTGCTGCGCCGCCCATTAGCACTATGCTGTCGATGTTGTGATGCAGTTCAGGGTGAGCAGCCAAAAATAAAGCAATATTAGTCAGTGGCCCTGTAGGGACAAGAGTGACGGGTTGTTTGCTGTTGCCAACTTTATCGGCCATTAGTTCAATGGCTGTTTGTTCTACAGGCGCAAAGGCTGGATCTGGCAATTTGGGCCCATCAAGGCCGCTTTCTCCATGTACATTATCAGCAATGATCAGTTCTCTTGCTAATGGCTTCGGTGCGCCACCGGCTACCGGAATATCGTGACGCCCGAGCAATGTTAATACTCGTAATGCATTATTTAGGGTTTTATCTGGTGTTTGATTACCTGCACTGGTTGTTACCGCTAAGACATCAAGCTCAGAAGAACTGAGTGCTAAGATAAGTGAAATGGCATCATCATGACCTGGGTCGCAATCAAGTATAACGGGACGTTTCATGGGTGATTTCCTTATTTGAATGTGTGGTTACTGTATCATCATGGCTGATTGTATTAATGCTTAAACGATGTAAATGTGATCTAATATAGAGATTAAACCCACTGCTAGTCGCTATTGAATACCGTTATGATAACCTCGTTGTAGACTATCGAAGCGTGATGAGTGATCCAAATGTTATAATGGCCAATAAGCGAGTGAAAAGGCCTGCTATTGGCGATATAACATCTGCAGCATTGCTGCAAATTAAGCTTGTTTTTCCATATGGCTGTTTAACGTGTTTAAGTGAAGGTATAACTGTTTTGAAATCGTGGAGAGTAGTGTGAATTGTCGTCTAGGTTGCGGTGCTTGCTGTATTGCGCCTTCTATTACTAGTGCAATACCGGGTATGCCAAATGGTAAACCTGCTGGGGTGCGTTGTATTCAATTAAATGATGATAATCTGTGTATGATCTTCGGTCAGCCACATCGTCCAGTTGTATGTGCCGAGTTTAGTGCAAGTATTGATGTGTGTGGCACCAAAAATGAACAAGCTTTATGGTTGATCACTGATTTAGAGTCTTCAACATGCTAATCTGCCCGTTTTATTTACCTTGGATATTTTAGATCATGCAACTAACTCGATATACAGATTTTGGTATTCGCATTTTAATGTATCTTGCGGTACAACCTGAACGCGAAAGTTTATTTCGAATTGCAGAAGTGACCAGTGTGTTTGATCTTTCTTCAAACCATGTAGCTAAGATTATCCATCAATTGGGAAAGCTGGGATATTTACAAACTGTCAGAGGTAAAAGCGGTGGCTTTAGATTGGCAAAAACCGCGGATGAGGTACTAATCGGTCAATTGGTTCGCGATTTAGAACATTCATTATCGCCCATCAATTGTGAATTACCATATTGCCGATTTACGCCAATATGTCGATTAAAAGGAGTCTTAGGCCAAGCGGTTACCGCCTATTTGGCTGTACTTGATCAATATACTTTAGCCGATATTATATCGAACAAAGCAGAGATTTTGTCTACATTACCGGACTTATCTATTTCAGTGTTGCAGATGGATTAGGCTGGCTTGTTGTCGCGACATTCACGTCATCAAATAATTGAGATGTGGGCACTAATGTGATGCCATTGTCTTTTAAACGAGCCAAATTAGCGTTTAAAAATCGAATGGTTTCAGGGTAAGGATGTGCAATAGCGACGAGCTGACCCTGTTGCTTTGATCGCTTAATTATCTGTTGGAACTGCTTTTCAAGAGCTCGATCATCAATATTGTTGTCTAAAAAAACATGCCTTCTTAGTACTGGTACGCCAAGTTGTAAGGCTTTGCTACCCGCTTTGGTGTATTTAGTAGTAAAACTATCGACAAAAAACAATTGTTGCTGTTTGAGGCTTTGCATTACCCATAGCATCGGCTCATCCATCTGAGTGAGTAAACTACCCATATGATTATTCGCCCCTTTAGCAAATGGGATGTTAGCGAATGCTCTTTGTAATTTCTGTTTAATTTGCACCTCAGTCATGTCATTTGTTAACCCTCCAGGTCCAAGTGCTTTACCATTTAAGGCTTGCATGGGGAGGTGCAGCATAATCTCATGACCTTTATCGAAACCATCTTGCGCGAGTTTTTGTCCTAACGGAGTGTGGGGTAATACCGACAAAGTGATGGCATTAGGTAATGACAATGTGGCTTCGTCAGTTAGGCGATAACCAATATCATCAATGATGATGGCTAATTTAGCGGCGGTAGCAGGCATGATGCTGCATAGGCAGAATAGGATTAGGAGTCGATTGCGCACAAGTTTAGCTTATCTAGTTGTGAGTTATTATTCATAACATCATGGAATATCAATGCCGAGTGTTTGAGCGGCTAACGACAATAATAGGCAGGATCAACGGCCTTACCTTTATTACGGATTTCGAAATATAATCCTGGCTCACTTTGCCCCCCAGATCGACCCACGAGCGCAATAGACTCGCCGCTTTTTACCATATCACCAGGTTGTCTTAATAGTGTTTGGGCGTGACCGTAGAGGCTCATATAGCCCTTACCGTGATCAATGACGAGCACCATACCAAAACCACGTAACCAGTCGGCATAAATCACTTTCCCTGACGCCACAGCATGAATATCTTGTCCTTCTGGTGCAGCAAGTACTGCACCTTTCCACACAATTTGTCCTGAGCGGCTGCTACCAAAGCGTTTACTTAATCGGCCTTTGGTTGGCCATTTTAATTTAGCTTTTTGACTGACTAATCCATCCATCGTTGGATTGGCTTTTGCGGCAATCATAGCTTGTTGTACGATGCGTTTTAAACTCGCCTCTTCTATTTGCAGTTGTTCTAATTTTGCGCCTTTAGTGGATAAGGTTCGTTGCAATTGAGTCAGAGTTTGTTGACGTTGGCTTTGCTCTTTGGTTAATTGCTGTGCCTGTTGTTTTTGATCTATCACTAAAGCATTGAGTTTTTGTTGCGTTGTGACTTGCTGTTGTTTGATTTTATTAAGATCAATGCTGGTTTGCTTTAGTTGCTGAATGGCTTTTATACGGGCATTGTTGAGGTATTGATAATACGCCAGCATGCGTTCAACCGTAGCCGGATTTTGCTGGTTAAGCATCATTTTAGTGTAATCATGATTACCAGCCAAATAAGCACTAGAAAGCTGTTTTGATAAGGTATCTTGCTGACTCAGTTTCAGTTCGGCTAAATTAACTTGTTGTTTATCTAATTCTTTAACTTTTAGGTTAACCGCAGATAATTGGTTTTGTGATTGATTAACTTTTTGAGCTGCTTTTGCAATGGCTTGTTCATCACTTTTAAGTAACGAATTAAGCTTTTCGCGTTGCTTGGCTGTATCTTTGAGCGAATTTTGTTGTTGGTTTATTTGTGCTTGAATAGACTTCAAAGCCGATTGGCGTGAAGACAAATCAGCACTAGTTGCCACAAATGAAAAGATTAGAAAGCCAGCAACAATGCTGGCTTTAACAAATAAACGAGTTATCACGAGTTAATGTTTACTCTTTAAGGTCAATAATACAGCGTCCACTCATTTCTTTTGGGATGCTTTGGCCCATCAAGGTTAACATAGTTGGCGCAATATCACTCAATCGCCCGTTGTCTTTTATTGTGGCGTCACGGCCAACATAAATAAACGGTACTAACTCACTGGTATGGGCCGTATGAGGTTGACCTGTTATCGGGTCGGTCATTTGGTCTGCGTTACCATGGTCGGCGGTAATCAAACACTCGCCATCCACTTTGGCTAATGCTTCTACTACACGACCAATGCAAGCATCAACCGCTTCACAGGCTTTAACGGCAGCATCAAATTTACCAGTATGGCCAACCATGTCACCATTTGGATAGTTACAAATTATCACATCATATTTTGCAGACTCAATAGCCGCGACCAGTTTGTCGGTCAGTTCTGCTGAGTTCATCTCAGGTTGCAAATCGTAGGTAGCGACTTTAGGAGACTGAATTAAAATGCGATCTTCGCCTTCAAATGGCTCTTCTTTACCGCCATTGAAAAAGAAGGTCACATGAGCATATTTTTCAGTTTCTGAAATGCGCAGTTGAGTTTTATGCTGCTTTTGCAGGGTTTCACCTAAGGTATTCACCAAATTATCAGATGGATAGGCTACTGCGGCGTTAATATCGGCCGCGTATTCAGTCAGCATCACAAAGTTGATTTTTGGTGTTTTATTACGTGCAAAGCCATCAAAATCAGGATTGACAAAACAGCGGGTAATTTGGCGGGCACGATCGGCGCGGAAATTCATAAAAATGAGCGAATCGTTATCGTTTAACTCAGCTGCTTCGCCTTGAGCATCAACAATTGCAGATGCAGCAACAAATTCATCGTTTTCATCTCGATCATATGCAGCGTCCAGCGCTTCTGCTGCCGAAGCATAAGCGAACTTGGCTTTGCCTTCGGTGATTAATTCGTAGGCTTGCGATACGCGGTCCCAACGGTTATCACGATCCATGGCAAAGTAACGACCGATAATCGATGCCGTGCGGCCATGACCTAGTGAGGCAAATAGCTCGTCAAAATGAAGCAAGCTGTTTTTAGCGCTGCGCGGAGGTGTATCTCGGCCATCTAAAAAGGCATGTAAGTACACTTTGGTTGCGCCGCGCTCAACGGCCATACGGCACATAGCTTCAATATGTTCTTCATGGCTGTGAACGCCACCGGCAGACAAAAGCCCCATAATGTGAACGGCACCGTTAGCGGCAATGGCTTTGTCTACCGCATCGCAAAGTGCTGGGTTTTTCTCAAACTCATGGTCGGCAATCGCTTTACTGATGCGGGTGAGTTCTTGATACACAATTCGGCCTGAACCAATATTGATATGGCCTACTTCAGAGTTACCCATTTGGCCATCGGGTAATCCGACGTCAATACCAGAACCCGAAATAAGACTGTGAGGATATTGCGCATTGAGCTTATCTAAAACAGGGGTGTTGGCATGAAAAATCGCATTATCTTGCGTGTTTTCACGGGAACCCCAGCCATCAAGGATAAGTAATGCGAGTGGACGTTTTGTTGTCGTCATGCAAGTACCTTTTAAGTTGAAAATAGAAGTGTTATAAAATTTCAATTGTATGAATATTACTACTTCTTGATAATGTGCAAAAGGCATATAGGTTTGAAGATATAACTAAAGCAGCTAATAACGAGGGACCAGTCACGAATAAGTCGGCTTAAAGCGTCTATTTTAGGTGTTTCTTTAATGAAAACTGCCGAGCAAAACGATATACTCGAGGCCATCTCATCTTAGTCATCGTCAGAGAAATTAGTAATTATGCAAGAATATATGGAATTTTTTAAAGCGAACCCAATGTTAAGTTTGGCTTGGGTCGGCTTGTTTGTAACGCTTGTTTTCAGTGTCATTAAATCAAGTATATCAAAAGTGAAACTTGTCAGTCATCAAGAGCTAACACTCATGGTGAATAAGCAAGATGCCAGAGTCGTTGATGTGCGAGGTAAAGAAGAATTTAAAAAAGGCCATATTGTTGATGCGCTTAATGTGACCTTATCAGAAATTAAAAATAATCAAGTCACTAGCCTTGAAAATTTCAAAACTAACCCCATTATATTAGTATGTGACTCAGGTACTACATCTTCTCAAGCCGCTCAACTTCTTACTAAACAAGGGTTTGAAAACGTGTCTAACCTTAAAGGTGGCATGGGCGAATGGAAGGGTGCAAATTTACCCGTAGTTAAAAGCAAGCGTTAATACTGTTGCTTAATGGTATTCAGTGTTAACAAGTTTGGGAATGAGCTAACACTGTTTATTATCAAGATCTTGTTCGTTACCATTTATCGAGCCGGATCAACTTTACGGGATAGCACTAATGTTAGATTAATTCTATATACATTAAGAGCAAGCCCAACACAATTAGCTTCACAGAAAAGCTAAATAACATCGATAGGTAGGAAATTATGGCTGAAGTAGCAAACAACGAAGCGCAAGCACCACAGTTCAACATTCAGCGTATTTATACAAAGGATTTGTCTTTTGAAACGCCAAACAGCCCAGCTGTTTTCCAGAAAGAATGGAACCCAGAAGTAAAATTAGATTTAGATACTCGCAGCAACAAGCTGTCTGATGACACATATGAAGTGATTTTATCGTTAACCGTTACGGCTAAAAACGGCGAAGACACCGCATTTTTATGTGAAGTTCAGCAAGCGGGTATTTTCTCCATCGTTGGGTTAACTGAGCAACAACTTGCTCATTCTTTAGGTGCATACTGCCCTAACGTATTATTCCCATACGCACGTGAATTAGTGGGTAATTTAGTTGGCCGTGGTACTTTCCCACAACTAAACCTTGCTCCAGTTAACTTTGATGCGCTATTTGCTCAGTACGTTCAACAGCGTCAAACTGCAGCAGAACAAGCAAATTCTGCCGAAGAAGTCACAGCATAAGCTATGAATAACGCTGCCGAAATCACGGTATTAGGGGCGGGCTCTTATGGCACCGCCCTTGCTATTTCTTTAGCCAGTAACGGCCACAAGGTATTACTTTGGGGTCATGAAGCCGATCATATGGCGCGCTTAACTGAGCAGCGCAGTAATGAGGAGTTTCTGTCTGGTATTCAGTTTCCTGATTGTTTAGCCATCGAAGCTGATTTAGGAAAGGCACTCGCGGCAAGCAAAAATATCTTAGTGGTAGTCCCTAGCCATGTATTTGGTGATGTACTCAAACGAGCTAAGCCGTTATTGCGTGAAGATGCTCGGATTGTGTGGGCGACTAAAGGGCTAGAACCCGAAACCGGTCGTTTATTACAAGATGTTGCCCGCGAGCAATTAGGCGAACAGTATCCATTGGCGGTATTGTCAGGTCCAACCTTTGCGAGAGAATTAGCGGCTGGTTTACCAACAGCCATTTCGGTTGCCGGTACTTGCCCTCAGTTTACTCATGATTTGGTTGAGCTACTCCACAGTCCAGAACGTCTGCGCGTTTACGCCAATGACGACTTTACTGGTATACAACTAGGCGGCGCGGTTAAAAACGTGATTGCGATTGGTGCTGGAATGTCTGACGGTATTGGCTTTGGTGCTAATGCTCGTACGGCATTAATAACCCGTGGTTTAGTCGAACTTAGCCGTTTAGGTGTCGCGCTTGGCGCTGATGCATCAACCTTTATGGGCATGGCGGGTCTAGGTGACTTGGTGTTAACTTGTACCGACAATCAGTCGCGTAACCGTCGTTTTGGCTTGGCTTTAGGTCAAGGCAAAGACGTGATCACCGCGCAACAAGAAATTGGTCAAGTAGTCGAAGGCTACCGTAATACCAAAGAAGTGTTTACCTTAGCCAAACGCCTAGGGGTAGAAATGCCGATTACTGAGCAAATCTATCAAGTGCTTTACCAAGGTAAATCTCCTGTTGAAGCGTCAAAAGTGTTACTCAGCCGAGATAAAAAGTCTGAAACACTCAAAAAATAGTGCGGCACAGTAGTTAAGTTAGCCATAAAGGTTAACAGACCCTAGTAAAAAGGATGCTAAAATAGCATCCTTTTTTGCATTTAATAGTTATCAATTAAGAACCAAGTAACCCATTTAAACCGTGTGGAGTAAAACGTGAAACATCATGACGTAATCATTATCGGCGCCGGTGCGGCAGGGTTAATGTGTGCTGCTACCGCGGGCTATCGAGGTCGTGATGTGTTGGTGCTGGATAATGCCAAACAAGCAGGCAAAAAAATTCTGATCAGTGGCGGCGGACGTTGTAACTTCACCAATCAAAAAGTTGAGCCGCAGCAGTTTATTTGTGGTAATCCGCACTTTGTGAAATCGGCATTGGCCCGCTATCGCTCAAGCGACTTTATTGAACTGGTTGAGCGACACGGGATTGAATACCATGAACGTGACCATGGGCAGTTATTTTGTAATGACTCCGCTAAAGAAATCGTCACTATGTTGATGACCGAGTGCGAATGGGCAGGTGCCAAGGTAAAGCTGCGCACTGAAATACTCTCGGTTAGCAAGACTGAAGCCGGTTTCAATTTAAATACCTCTAACGGTGATTTAAGCTGTGATTCACTGGTTATTGCCACCGGAGGCTTATCGATGCCAAAGCTGGGTGCCACGCCTTATGGCTATAAGTTGGCAGAGCAATTTGGCTTAAAAGTGTTACCTACCAGTGCAGGCCTAGTACCGTTCACTTGGCATAGCGATCAAAAAATTCGTTTTGAGCCGTTATCTGGCATTGCCGTGCCAACAACCATTACCGCGCAAGATGGCACCCAGTTTAGTGAGGCTTTATTGTTTACTCATCGCGGTCTATCAGGTCCAGCCGTATTACAAATTTCAAATTATTGGCAGCCAGGTGAAGCTATCTCAATCAACTTGTTGCCGGGTGAAAGCGCGTTAGATAAAATCGAATTTGCCTTAAAACATCACCCAAAACAAAGTCTACGTAATACAGTAAGCCAATGGTTACCTAAACGCTTGGTTGAAGCGCTATTTGAAGAGTCTCAATTAGATAAAGCCCTAAACCAACTCGGTCATGGTGAGCGTGAAAAGCTGGCTAATGAGTTAAATCATTGGTCAATCATCATGAATGGTACTGAAGGTTACCGCACCGCAGAAGTCACTTTAGGTGGTGTTGACTCCAATGAACTGTCATCTAAAACCATGCAAGCCAACAAGGTCCCAGGATTGTATTTTATTGGTGAAGTAATGGACGTAAGTGGTTGGTTAGGCGGGTTTAATTTTCAATGGGCCTGGAGCTCTGGTGTCGCGGCAGGGTTGGCCGTTTAGATTTGTAACTATGATAAAAGAACCAGTAGTCTGGGGATTTTAAGTGGTGAAGTAATCAGTAAAAGCGGTGAGCTGAAATCACCAAGGGATGTTGGTGGGCTTATCGCTGTTAAACAGCAATAAGGAATATATTGAGTGTCGAGTGATATTAAGGATGATAGTCATAAGCAATAAACCCCTGCAGAAGATAAATGGCAACCAGTCTTATTCTCTGAATGCCATCCTTCTAACGCTAAGCCTTCCAATGTTAAGTTTTCAAGATTGGCCCCTTTGGGAGCTAGGGACTCAACCTCAGACTTTTCAACAGTAACGACACTAGACAACAAGCCATAAAACGACCGTGATGGAAAGACACCTGTGGAAACGGCTTGTTCTTTATAAAGGTAATGGATGTTCTATCATGCCAGTGTGGCCGAGTATTTACTTTAAACACAAGATTAAAACTATCGTTTTAATACCCCCCATGGTACAAAATATCTTGGCATATAGATAATTTGCATTAACACCCATTTGGCGTAACTAAAAACGATGAATCAGCAGAATGTAAAGCAAATGACAATTAAGTGCAGCGATGGTGAGTTACTTGCTGCAACTATTTATGAGCCAACTATTACAGTGAAGGGTGCGGTATTGATGGCGCCTGCTACTGGGATCAAAAGACAGTTTTACGGAAATTTTGCTAACTACCTTGCCTGCAATGGCTATGGCGTTATTACGTTTGATAACCGGGGTATTGGTGGATCATCAACGGTGCCAGTTGCGAAGAGTGCCTCGTCGTTACAGTGTTGGGGTGAAAAAGATATGCCTGCGGTGTTGGAATGTTTAAAAGAGGTATTTCCGAATACAAACTATCATCTGGTGGGCCACAGTGCTGGTGGTCAACTCATTGGGTTAATGCATAATGCGATGGACATCAGTTCAATGTTCAATTTTGCCTGTTCTTCTGGTCAGTTAAAAAATATGAAGTTGGCTTATCTGATTCAAGCACATTTTTTTATGAACTTTTTTATTCCTTTCAGTAATGCGATGTTTGGTCATACCAAGTCTCAGTGGCTGGGTATGGGAGAGCCATTGCCAAAGGATGTCGCCAAACAATGGCAGCAATGGTGCAATGGTCAAGGGTATGTCAAAACTGCTTTTGGTAAAACCGTGCACCAGCATTATTACAATGAGCTGACCTTACCGTCATTGTGGGTTAACGCCGTTGATGATGACATTGCCAATAACGCCAACGTAGCAGACATGATGTCGGTGTTTCCTAAGCTTAACGGGCAAACCTTAACCTTAACCCCAAGTGATTATGGATTATCAGACATTGGCCATATGAAGTTTTTTAGCAGTAAGTCGCAAACCTTATGGCCACTGGCGCTTAACTGGTTAGATAAGCACTAAAGCGACCTCTTCATTTAAGTTAACCATTCAAGCCTATTCATTTACAGAATAGGCTTTTTTGTTTTTCTTGGTTGTATATGTAAAAAAGCATATATACAATGTTCAGTGTGTTTTAATTGGATGTGCCACCAATGAAAAAGAAAACTGTGTTGTTTCTATGTAGCGGCAATTCGGCGCGTTCTCAAATGGCAGAAGCTTTGCTAAGAAGTAAAGCGTCTGATCAATTTGATGTGTTTAGTGCAGGGACTCAGCCCGAAGATATCGACAGCAGGGCGATTGAGGCCATAGCGCGTTTTGGTGTTGATACGGGTGGTTTAGTGTCTAAAAACGTACAAACGTTTGCAGGTAAAACATTTGATTACGTGATTACCCTTTGTGATAAAGCCAATACAGAATGCCGTCGTTTTCCTGGTGCAGGTAAACAACTGGCTTGGGATTTTCCCGATCCTAAAAGCCGCGCAGGTCATCAACCCTTTTCAAGTACCTTAGCTGAGCTGAATAACCGCTTGTCGATGTTTCTACTGGTGGAAAACAACGTTACTGCCAAGGCTAAGACCACGGCGGAGGTGACCGCCAAGGTAGACGTCATTGGCGCAAATGAAACACCTCCCGAGGTATTCGCCGATGTTGATCCCATCGCATTTTATAAATGCTTAACCGATGACATTCGCTTAAAAAGCCTAATGCTGACTCATTATCATGGTGAGTTATGTGTGTGCGAGCTGATGGAGGCATTGAATGAGGACAGCCAACCTAAGGTGTCTCGCAATTTAGCGTTGTTAAAAAAGGCCGCTATTATTAGCGACCGAAAAAATGGCCAGTGGGTATTTTATCGAATTAACCCTAATTTACCGTTATGGGCAAAGTCTGTAATAGCTGCAACGACCGAGAACAATATTGGCTTGATTATGGCTCATCTACAACGACTAGATATTATGCAAAACCGGCCTAATAAAGTGAGTTTTTGTCGCTGATTCAGCAAAATAGGAGTGATCGTAATGGGCTTGTTTGAACGATTTTTATCGGTATGGGTTGGCTTAAGTATGCTTGCCGGAGTGCTGTTAGGGCTATGGCAACCACAAGTATTTCAGACCATTGCGAGTCTTGAAGTTGCCCACGTTAACCTTGTGGTGGCGTTGTTTATTTGGGTAATGATTTACCCAATGATGGTGCAAATTGATTTTTCAGCCATTAAAGATGTCGGTAAAAACCCCAAGGGATTATTACTGACGATTGTCGTTAACTGGTTGATTAAACCTTTTACCATGGCCGCATTAGGTTGGTTATTTTTTAAAGTGCTGTTTGCCGACTTAGTTGACCCCGCATCGGCACAAGAATATATCGCAGGGATGATTTTATTAGGTGTTGCACCCTGTACGGCAATGGTATTTGTATGGTCGCAATTAACTAAGGGCGATCCTAATTACACCTTAGTGCAAGTGTCGGTTAACGATGTGATTATGATTTTTGCCTTTGCGCCTATTTCGGCATTTTTGCTGGGGGTGAGTGACATTCAGGTGCCATGGGAAACCTTGCTTATTTCAGTGGTGCTGTATGTATTACTGCCATTAATGGCGGGTGTGACCACGCGTTATGTGCTTAATCATCAAGGCGGCACACCAGGAGTGGATCGATTAGTGGCAAGATTAAAACCATGGTCGATTGTCGGCTTACTGGCCACTGTGGTGTTGCTGTTTGGGTTTCAGGCCAAGGTTATCGTGTCCGACCCACAAACCATTGGCTTAATCGCGGTGCCATTGGTGATTCAAACTTACGGGATTTTTGCGATAGCGTATTTTGCTGCTATATTATTGAAATTAAAGCATAATATTGCTGGGCCAGCTTGCTTAATTGGTACCTCTAACTTTTTTGAGCTTGCCGTTGCGGTAGCTATATCCCTGTTTGGTTTGCACTCGGGTGCAGCCTTAGCCACTGTGGTTGGGGTGTTGGTAGAAGTGCCGGTGATGTTGTCGCTGGTGGCGATTATTAATCGTACTCAACATTGGTTTAAGCATTAATGTTGACGATTATTTTGATAAGTATTTCGAATACGTTTTTTATGACGACGAAATAATACGTTCTAAATTAACAGTGGAATTAATCATGCAGCAACATCCTTTCGATATCTTAGCGTTAGATTCGCCATTAGACTCATTGTGTGAGAATGGCGCCAAATTAATTTTTACCCCGTGCCCTGGTACCAAAGATGAACCGTTAATCGAGTCGCTTGCCACATTAAAACGTGCCGGCACGCAGATGTTAATCACCTTGATGTTCGATGACGAAATGGCGCGCAATAATGCTACCGAACTACCGACAGAATGCGCCAAACAACAGATCGCCTGGGTGCAATTGCCCATTTTAGACGATGCCGCACCCGGTGCCGAATTTGAAGCTAATTGGTTAGCTAATAAAGCGCAGATTATTGAGGTGATTAATAACCAAGGCACCATTGCGGTGCATTGCAAAGGCGGTTCGGGACGCACTGGATTAGTGATTGGGTTAATTCTTGCCAGCCTTGGTTGGCCAAAAGATAAAGCAGTAACTGCGGTGCAAAGCTTACGGCCAAAAGCACTGACGCATTCGATCCAACGCGATTATTTCAATGCTTTTAATTGTTAACCTCATCTTTTACTCGAGTTGATGTGATGGTCTCCTCCCAATACGGCATCGATGTGCCATGATTGAAGTTGTTACACACAATCAAAATGGGAGG
>NZ_JBEOPI010000059.1:0-15838 GCF_040309905.1 Shewanella sp. CAL98-MNA-CIBAN-0140 | reverse complement strand
TGACGTAATGGTGTGTCATATTCGATGTGAGAAGTATTAATTGTAATACCGCGCTCACGCTCTTCTGGAGCGTTATCGATTTGAGCGAAGTTACGAGCTTCACCACCATATGTCTTAGACAAAACGGCAGAAATTGCTGCTGTTAAGGTTGTTTTACCATGGTCAACGTGACCAATGGTGCCCACGTTTACGTGAGGCTTATTACGTTCAAATTTAGCTTTTGCCACGATATATTCCTTTCTTTTCAGAAGTGCTCGATTAATTCGAGCAATATAACATTGATGCCGTAACCAATATTAGTTACGAGATTCTATAATCGCTTTTGCAATGTTTTGCGGTGCATCTGCGTACTTCAAGAACTCCATAGAGTATGAAGCGCGACCCTGAGATGCAGAGCGCAAATCAGTCGCATAACCAAACATTTCAGATAGAGGCACTACTGCATGAACAAGTTTAACACCTGCGATGCCATCGTCCATACCTTCAATTATGCCACGACGGCGGTTTAAATCACCCACAACATCGCCCATATAATCTCCAGGTGTAGTCACTTCTACTTTCATACAAGGTTCGAGCAACACAGGGGTTGCTTCTAGCGCGCCCTTTTTGAAGCCCATAGAGCCTGCAATTTTGAACGCCATTTCGTTCGAGTCCACATCATGATATGAACCATCAAACAAACTGACTCTCACATCAAGTACAGGGTAGCCGGCTAATACGCCATTCTTCATCTGTTCTTGAATACCTTTGTCAACGGCAGGAATGAATTCTCGAGGAACTACACCACCTACAACTTCGTTAACAAATTCGTAGCCCGCACCCTCTTCGAGTGGTTCAATTCTTAACCAAACATGGCCATATTGGCCACGTCCGCCTGATTGACGTACGAATTTACCTTCCACTTCTACTTTAGAACGAATTGTTTCACGGTAGGCAACCTGTGGTTTACCTACGTTACACTCTACACCAAATTCGCGACGCATACGGTCAACGATGATGTCTAGATGCAATTCGCCCATACCAGATATTAGTGTTTGTGCCGACTCTTCATCAGTTTCAACTTTGAAAGACGGGTCTTCTGCTGCTAGTTTTTGCAGCGCAATCCCCATTTTATCTTGGTCAGCTTTTGAACGAGGCTCAACGGCAATGGTAATTACGGGTTCAGGGAACTCCATGCGCTCAAGAATCACTCTGTGATTGTTATCGCAAAGGGTATCACCGGTTGTTACATCTTTAAAACCGATAGCAGCCGCTATATCGCCAGCACGTACTTCTTTCAGTTCTGTTCGGTCATTAGCGTGCATTTGCACAATTCGACCTACTCGCTCACGTTTCTGCTTAACAGAATTATAAACACCAGCACCTGATTCAAGTACACCTGAATACACGCGGATAAAGGTCAGTGTACCAACAAATGGATCAGTCGCAATTTTAAATGCTAAAGCCGCAAAAGGGGCATTGTCATCTGGTAGGCGTTTGACTTCTTTTTCGCTTTCATCAATGCCTGTAATTGCAGGAACATCAATAGGTGCAGGTAAAAAGTCAACTACCGCATCGAGTACCGCTTGCACACCTTTGTTCTTAAATGCAGAACCGCAAGTGGCTAACACGATCTCATTGTTAATTGTGCGCTGACGCAACGCTGTTTTGATCTCTACTTCTGATAACTCACCCTCTTCAAGGTATTTGTTCATCAGTTCATCAGAGGCTTCAGCTGCTGCTTCCACGAGATACTCATGCATTTCTGCAGCTTTTGCCGCTAGATTTGCAGGAATGACTTCATAAGTAAATGTCAGCCCCTGATCTGTTTCAGACCAGTTAATGGCTTTCATCTTAATTAAATCAATAACACCCTTGAAGTTCTCTTCTACACCAATGTTTAATTGTATTGGTACACAAGTCGCACCAAGGCGGTTACGAATTTGATTTATTACACGGTCAAAATCAGCACCTGCACGGTCCATCTTGTTAACAAACACCAGACGTGGAACGTGGTATTTATCTGCTTGACGCCATACAGTTTCAGATTGTGGTTCAACGCCTGACGAGCCGCAAAATACTACTACAGCACCATCGAGAACACGTAATGAACGCTCGACTTCAATTGTAAAGTCTACGTGACCTGGGGTATCGATGATATTAATACGGTGTTCAGCGAATTGAGCATCCATGCCACGCCAAAATGTTGTTACTGCAGCAGATGTGATAGTAATACCACGCTCTTGCTCTTGTACCATCCAATCTGTCGTAGCGGCGCCGTCATGCACCTCACCGATTTTATGAGACATACCGGTATAGAACAGAACACGTTCTGTTGTGGTAGTTTTACCTGCATCCACATGAGCAACAATACCGATATTACGATAACGCTCAATTGGGGTTGTACGAGCCACTATTATACCCTCTCAGCTAAAACTTTTGGTTTTAGCAATATCAACAATATGGAGCGGACCGAAGTCCGCTCCATCATATTACCAACGGTAATGGGCAAATGCTTTGTTAGCTTCAGCCATGCGATGCACGTCTTCACGCTTCTTAACCGCAGTACCTTTGTTGTCAGACGCATCTAGCATTTCACCTGCTAGACGTAAAGCCATAGATTTTTCACCACGTTTGCGAGCAGCTTCAACTAACCAGCGCATCGCTAGTGCGTTACGACGCACTGGACGAACTTCACATGGTACTTGATAAGTAGAACCACCAACACGACGAGATTTAACTTCGACTGATGGGCGAACGTTATCAAGAGCTGCTTCAAGGATACTTAAATGATTTTCGCCTTTCTTTTCAGCGACAACATCTAATGCCTTGTAAATAATTTTTTCTGAAGTCGACTTTTTGCCGTCCTTCATAATGACGTTGATGAACTTAGCCAACAACTCACTGTGAAACTTTGGATCTGGTAGGATTTTACGTTGTCCTACAACGCGACGTCTTGGCATATTAATTCTCCGTATGCTTCAGGTATTTCCAAAACTGGAATGTCAAATAAATATTAGCTTGGCCTTACTTAAACGGAATACGTTAAGACTTAGGTCGCTTAGCACCGTACTTAGAACGGCCTTGGCGACGTGAAGTCACGCCAGCACAGTCTAATGCGCCACGAACAGTGTGGTAACGCACACCAGGTAAGTCTTTAACACGACCACCACGGATTAGGATTACACTGTGTTCTTGCAAGTTATGGCCTTCACCACCGATATACGAAGTGACTTCGAAACCGTTAGTTAGACGCACACGAGCTACTTTACGTAGTGCAGAGTTAGGTTTTTTAGGTGTTGTAGTGTACACACGAGTACAAACACCACGTTTTTGTGGGCACGCGTTCAACGCAGGCACATTAGTCTTTTCGACTTTTGGCGCGCGTGGCTTACGTACCAACTGGTTAACAGTTGCCATGTATAGCTCCGACAGTTGATTTAAACTCAACAATAAGGTGTGAAAAATCTATATCCCACAATGGTGGGACGCGGAATTTTAGAAAGGTAATGGCTGCCTGTCAAGAAATAGCCAACTTTTCGTGCATATTCCGATAAAAAAGGCGCCAATGGCGCCTTTTCTAACAAACCATTAACTTAATCTTGGCTACCAGCCAAGTTTAGTAGGTCTGCTAGGTTCTGTTCAGCTTCGCTTGCGGTTACTGTTGTAGCTTCCACTTTGCCACGAGAACTTAATACTTTAGCACGTTCTTCGTTACGGGTTTTGTGATAAGCATAACCAGTACCGGCTGGGATCAAACGACCAACAATTACGTTTTCTTTCAGACCACGTAATGGATCGCTCTTGCCACCAACGGCCGCTTCAGTTAACACACGAGTGGTTTCCTGGAACGAGGCTGCAGAGATGAATGATTCAGTCGCCAAAGAAGCTTTGGTAATACCGAGTAATTCACGCTCAAACGTTGCAGGTGCTTTACCTTGAGCGACTAGCTCACGGTTAGCAATCTTCACGCGTGATACTTCTGCTTGTTCGCCCGCTAGGAAATCACTATCGCCTGCTGAAGAGATTAAACACTTACGCAGCATTTGACGAATGATCACTTCGATGTGCTTATCGTTGATCTTAACGCCCTGTAGACGGTAAACGTCCTGTACTTCGTTCACAATGTAGTTAGCTACGTTGTGAATACCACGAAGACGCAAGATGTCATGTGCCGCTTCTGGACCGTCTGCAATAACTTCACCACGTTCGACTTTTTCACCTTCGAACACGTTTAAGTTACGCCACTTAGGGATCATTTCTTCATAATGTTCACTACCATCTGCTGGAGTGATCACTAGACGACGTTTACCCTTAGTTTCCTTACCGAACGAGATCGTACCAGAGATTTCTGCAAGAATGGCAGGCTCTTTTGGTTTACGCGCTTCGAATAAGTCAGCAACACGTGGAAGACCACCGGTGATATCACGGGTTTTAGACGATTCTTGTGGAATACGTGCTAATGGGTCACCAACGTTGATGTTCGCGTTATCGTCTTTCGACACAATCGCGTTACCCGGTAAGAAGTATTGAGCTGGTACTTCTGTACCAGGGATCGTTAAGTCATTACCGTTTGCATCAACTAAGCGAATTGCTGGACGTAATTCTTTACCTGCTGAAGTACGCGCACCGACATCGAGCACCACGACAGAAGATAAACCGGTTAATTCATCTGTCTGACGTGTCATGGTGACACCGTCAATCATATCAACGAATTTAACACTACCAGCCACTTCAGAAATAATTGGGTGAGTATGTGGATCCCAGTTAGCGATAATTTCGCCAGCGGCAACTTCACTGTCTTCCAATTTCTCTAATACGGTACCGTAAGGCACTTTATAACGCTCTTTCTCACGACCTAGCTCATCGATGATGGCTAATTCAGAAGAACGAGATACGATAACGAGCTTACCGTCGATGTTAGAAACATGCTTAGCATTGTGTAACTTCAGAGAACCCGCGTTCTTAACTTGAACGTTGTTTTCTGCAGAAGCTCGAGATGCCGCGCCACCGATGTGGAACGTACGCATGGTTAACTGAGTACCAGGTTCACCAATTGACTGCGCAGCTACAACACCAATCGCTTCACCGTGGTTAATAATATGACCACGAGCCAAGTCACGTCCGTAACACGCTGCACACACACCGAAGTCTGTATCACAGGTAATAACTGAACGTACAATAACTTCATCGATACTGTGTTCTTCTAACGTATTACACCATGCTTCATCAAGGAGTGTGTTGCGTGGAGCAAGCACTTCTTCTGTACCAGGCTTCATTACGTCAAGAGCAACCACGCGACCTAGAACACGTTCGCGTAATGGTTCAACAACATCACCACCTTCAATAAGCGGTTTCATTGTTAGACCACGTTCAATACCACAGTCATCTTCAATAACGACTAAGTCTTGTGCAACGTCTACTAAACGACGGGTTAAGTAACCCGAGTTCGCCGTCTTCAATGCGGTATCGGCAAGACCTTTACGCGCACCGTGAGTAGAAATAAAGTACTGTAGTACGTTAAGACCTTCACGGAAGTTAGCCACAATTGGGGTTTCGATGATTGAGCCATCTGGCTTAGCCATCAGACCACGCATACCGGCTAACTGACGGATCTGAGCCGCACTACCACGAGCGCCCGAGTCAGCCATCATATAGATACTGTTAAACGATGCTTGTTGCTCTGGAACACCATCACGGTTAATCACTGTCTCAATTGACAGGTTTTCCATCATCGCTTTCGAGACTTTTTCGTTAGCGCTTGCCCAGATATCAATTACTTTGTTGTAACGCTCACCGGCGGTAACAAGACCTGATTGGAACTGCTCTTGAATTTCAAGCACTTCAGCTTCAGCGTCTGCTACTAAGGTGTATTTCTCGTCTGGAATAACCATGTCATCGATACCAACAGAGGCACCAGAAATGGTCGCAAAACGGAAACCGGTATACATCAATTGGTCAGCAAAGATAACGGTATCTTTAAGGCCTAATTGACGATAACAGGTGTTCAACAACTTAGAGATCTGCTTCTTACCCATGTTTTGGTTAACCAAATCATACGATAAGCCTTCAGGCAAAATTAATGATAAAAGAGCACGACCAACAGTTGTATCAATGATACGAGTTGCTTTAGTTCTTTCGCCATCTTCTGCAATATGCGTTTCGGTAATACGCACTTTAACGCGAGCATGTAATTCAGCAACGCCAGTAGCGTAAGCTTTCTCTACTTCAGACACATCAGAAAAAGCCATGCCTTCACCGCGACCGTTAACACGCTCACGACTGGTGTAGTACAAACCTAATACAACGTCCTGAGACGGAGTAATTACTGGCTCACCGTTAGCAGGTGACAAAATGTTGTTGGTTGACATCATTAGCGCACGAGCTTCTAACTGAGCTTCAAGCGTTAATGGTACGTGAACCGCCATTTGGTCACCGTCGAAGTCGGCGTTGTATGCCGCACAAACTAACGGATGCAATTGAATTGCTTTACCTTCAATCAGTACAGGTTCAAATGCTTGAATACCCAGTCTGTGAAGTGTAGGTGCACGGTTAAGCATGACTGGATGTTCACGAATCACTTCGTCTAACACATCCCATACTTCAGCCTGTTCGCGTTCAACCATTTTCTTAGCAGCTTTAATAGTAGTCGCTAAACCACGACCTTCTAACTTGCCGTAGATGAATGGCTTGAATAGTTCAAGCGCCATCTTCTTAGGAAGACCACACTGATGCAGACGTAAAGTAGGACCTACGGTAATTACCGAACGGCCTGAATAGTCAACACGCTTACCGAGTAAGTTCTGACGGAAACGACCTTGCTTACCCTTGATCATATCAGCAAGAGATTTAAGCGGACGCTTGTTAGAACCGGTAATAGCACGACCGCGACGACCGTTATCTAATAGCGCATCAACTGACTCTTGTAACATACGTTTTTCATTACGTACGATAATGTCAGGCGCAGCTAAATCTAACAGACGCTTTAAGCGGTTGTTACGGTTGATAACACGACGATATAGATCGTTCAGATCTGATGTCGCGAAACGACCACCATCTAACGGCACTAATGGACGTAGATCAGGTGGAAGAACCGGTAATACTTTTAAGATCATCCACTCTGGTTTGTTACCAGATGTGAAAAATGCTTCCATCAGTTTAAGGCGCTTAGTGACCTTCTTGCGACGGGTTTCTGAGTTGATTGAAGGCAACTCTTCACGCATTTGCTCGATCTGTTCTTCTAAGTTGATAGCACGTAGCAATTCAAGAACTGCTTCGGCACCCATCTTAGCTTCAAACTCATCACCGTATTCTTCTAACGCATCAAGATATGTTTCTTCGGTTAGCATTTGGCCGCGCTCAAGCGTGGTCATGCCCGGCTCGATCACCACAAATGATTCGAAATACAGTACGCGTTCAATATCACGCAACGTCATGTCCAGCATTAAGCCGATACGTGACGGAAGTGATTTTAAGAACCAAATGTGGGCAACTGGACTAGCCAGATCTATGTGACCCATGCGCTCACGACGCACTTTAGTCTGGGTAACTTCTACGCCACACTTTTCACAAATCACACCACGATGCTTCAAACGCTTGTATTTACCACACAAACATTCGTAATCTTTAACTGGACCAAAGATACGCGCACAGAACAAACCTTCGCGTTCAGGCTTGAATGTACGGTAGTTAATGGTTTCTGGCTTCTTTACTTCACCAAAAGACCAAGAACGGATTAGATCTGGCGAGGCCAAACCAATTTTAATACCGTTAAATTCTTCAGTCTTACTTTGCTGCTTAAGAAACTTTAATAAGTCTTTCACGTTTCTCTCCTGAAGGAGTTAAACCAGGTGCTTTGCTGATGCAAAGCACCCTTGGTTACCAAACATTGCTTAAGTGCGATGCTTACTCTTGGTCCAACTCGATATTAATACCAAGTGAACGAATTTCCTTCAACAATACGTTGAAAGACTCAGGCATGCCCGGTTGCATCTGATGGTTACCGTCGACGATGTTTTTATACATCTGAGTACGACCGTTAACGTCATCTGACTTAACTGTTAGCATTTCTTGTAGAGTATAGGCAGCACCGTATGCTTCTAGTGCCCACACTTCCATCTCACCGAAACGCTGACCACCAAATTGAGCTTTACCGCCCAATGGTTGTTGTGTAACTAAGCTGTACGAACCCGTAGAACGAGCGTGCATCTTATCATCAACCAAGTGGTTCAATTTAAGCATATACATGTAACCAACGGTTACTTTACGCTCAAATTCGTTACCGGTACGGCCGTCACATAATGTCAACTGGCCAGACTCTGGTAAGCCTGCAAGAGCAAGCATTTGCTTGATCTCTTTCTCTTTAGCACCGTCGAATGCTGGTGTAGCAATTGGAATACCACCTTTAAGGTTGGTCGCCAAGCGCACCACTTCATCATCAGTGAACGAATCGATATCAACGCGCTGAAGCACGTCATCACCTAACTCATATACTTGCTTGATGTAACCACGAAGTTCAGCAATTTCGCGCTGCTCTTCAAGCATAGCGGTAATTTTATTACCGATACCCTTCGCTGCTGCGCCCATGTGGACTTCCAGTACCTGACCAATGTTCATACGCGATGGTACGCCCAGTGGGTTAAGTACGATGTCTACAGGATTACCTTCTTCATCGTATGGCATGTCTTCAACAGGACAAATCTTCGAGATAACACCTTTGTTACCATGACGACCCGCCATCTTGTCACCAGGCTGGATAGTACGTTTAACTGCAAGGTAAACCTTAACAATCTTCAGTACGCCAGGAGCCAAGTCATCACCTTGGGTGATCTTACGACGCTTGATTTCAAATGTCTTATCAAAGTCAGCTCTTAGCTCTTCGTGCTGTTCAGCTAACTGCTCTAATTCAGTTTGTTTGGTTTCATCGTCGATAACTTGAATTAATACGTCTTTACGTGGGATCTCAGCTAACTTAGCCTCAGAGTAACCGACAGACAGTAACAAGTTACGAGCACGGCCCAATACACCTTCTTCAAGGATCTTGAACTCTTCACCTAAGTCTTTACGAGCTTGGCGAACGTGCATATCTTCAATTTCAAGCGCGCGCTTGTCTTTCTCAACGCCGTCACGGGTAAATACCTGTACGTCGATGATGGTGCCTTTGACTGAGTTAGGAACACGTAATGAGCTGTCCTTAACGTCAGAAGCTTTTTCACCAAAAATAGCTCGGAGTAGTTTCTCTTCTGGCGTTAACTGTGTTTCACCCTTAGGTGTCACTTTACCCACAAGAATGTCGCCACCCTTCACTTCTGCACCAATATAGACGATACCTGATTCATCTAATTTAGATAAAGCAGATTCCCCAACGTTTGGAATATCAGCAGTGATTTCTTCGCTACCCAATTTAGTATCACGAGCAATACAAGAAAGCTCTTGAATATGGATAGTGGTGAAACGATCTTCTTGCGCAACGCGCTCAGAAATTAAGATCGAATCTTCGAAGTTATAACCGTTCCAAGGCATAAATGCGATGCGCATGTTCTGACCAAGCGCCAAATCACCTAAATCGGTAGATGGACCATCAGCCAATACATCACCACGAACCACTGGCTCACCAACTGAACAACAAGGACGTTGGTTGATACAAGTGTTTTGGTTTGAACGGGTATATTTAGTTAGATTGTAAATGTCGATACCCGCTTCACCTGCGTGTAGCTCATCTTCATTCACTTTAACTACGATACGGCTAGCATCAACATAATCAACCACACCGCCACGTTTAGCAGCAACAACCACACCAGAGTCAACAGCAAGAGTACGTTCAATACCCGTTCCGACTAACGGCTTATCAGCACGTAAAGTAGGTACTGCTTGACGTTGCATG
The DNA here is from genome assembly GCF_040309905.1 of Shewanella sp. CAL98-MNA-CIBAN-0140. NCBI lineage: Bacteria > Pseudomonadati > Pseudomonadota > Gammaproteobacteria > Alteromonadales > Shewanellaceae > Shewanella > Shewanella sp. CAL98-MNA-CIBAN-0140. The sequence continues at coordinate 5,976 of NZ_JBEOPI010000059.1, read as the reverse complement.
TTTGCACCCATCAATGCGCGGTTAGCATCATCGTGTTCTAAGAACGGAATTAATGATGCCGCAACAGAAATAATCTGTTGTGGAGATACGTCCATATACTGAACATCTGCTGCACGCATAAAGGTTGACTCACCTTTGTGACGACAAGCAATTTGCTCTTCAACCATGCGGTTATCAGCATCAATTTCGATGTTAGCCTGAGCAATGACATATCGGCCTTCTTCGATTGCTGATAAGTATTCAACTTCATCAGTAATCACACCATCAATCACTTTGCGATAAGGTGTTTCTAAAAAGCCGTAAGAGTTAGTGCGCGCAAAACTTGCTAACGAGTTGATTAGACCAATGTTTGGACCTTCAGGGGTCTCAATTGGACATAAACGACCGTAGTGAGTTGGATGTACGTCACGAACTTCAAAACCAGCACGTTCACGAGTCAAACCACCAGGACCAAGCGCAGAAATACGACGCTTATGCGTGACTTCTGACAACGGGTTGTTTTGATCCATAAACTGTGACAACTGTGAAGAACCGAAGAATTCTTTCACTGCCGCAGAAATTGGCTTCGCATTAATTAAGTCTTGTGGCATAAGCTCGTTTAAATCGCCTAAAGATAGACGTTCACGAACAGCACGCTCAACACGGACTAAACCAACACGGAACTGGTTTTCAGCCATCTCACCCACGCTACGAATACGACGGTTACCTAAGTGGTCAATATCGTCGACTTCATCATTACCGTTACGGATTTCGATGATTTTCTTCATAACGCAAACGATGTCTTCTTTAGACAGCACGCCACGACCTTCGTCTTCAGCAATCTCAAGACGACGGTTGAACTTCATACGACCTACTTTAGATAAGTCATAACGTTCTTCACTGAAGAATAGATTTTGGAATAAACCTTCAGCTGCATCTTTGGTTGGTGGCTCGCCAGGACGCATCATACGGTAGATTTCAACTAACGCTTCTAAACGGTTAGTTGTTGAATCAATGCGTAATGTGTCGGCAATATAAGCACCATGATCAAGGTCATTGATAAATAAAGTATCAATATTCTTGATTCCAGCAAGTGATAAGTTAGCTAAATTTTCTAAGCTAATCTCGCTGTTTGCTGTCACTAACACTTCACCGGTATCTTCATCGATGTAGTCTTGAGCAGCATATTTACCAACAATATAATCTACTGGTACTTCTAGCTCAGTAGTGTTGGTTTTTTCAAGTTGCTTAATATGACGCGCAGTAATGCGACGGCCAGCTTCAACGAGTAAAGAGCCTTCAGCATCTTTAATGTCATAGCCTGCAGTTTCACCACGAAGACGGTCAGGCACAAGTGCCATTACTAATGAGTCTTTTTTAATCTTAAACTCAATACGCTCGAAGAATAAATCGAGGATATCTTGAGTTGAATATTCAAGCGCACGTAAAATAATAGTCGCCGGTAATTTACGACGACGGTCAATACGAACGAATAGAGCATCTTTAGGATCAAATTCAAAGTCAAGCCATGAACCACGGTAAGGAATAATACGTGCGTTATACAGCACCTTACCAGAAGAGTGGGTTTTACCACGGTCATGATCAAAGAACACACCTGGAGAACGGTGTAACTGAGACACAATTACACGCTCAGTACCGTTAATAACGAAAGTACCGTTATCAGTCATCATGGGGATATCACCCATGTAGACTTCTTGCTCTTTAATGTCTTTAACAGTACCAGCAGCAGCTTCATGGTCAAACAACACCATGCGTAATTTCACGCGAAGTGGGGCTGAATAAGTAACACCGCGGATCTGACATTCTTTCACATCAAAAACTGGCGCACCTAGCTTGTAGCTGACATATTGAAGCTCAGAATAGCCAGAGAAGCTCTTGATAGGAAAAACGCTACGGAATGCGGCTTCAAAGCCACGCTCACCCGTAGGGTCCTGATCGGTGAATTTCTTAAAAGAGTCTAACTGGATAGACAATAAATAAGGAATGTCCAAAACTTTTGGACGCTTACCAAAGTCTTTGCGAATACGCTTCTTTTCAGAATAGGAGTAAACCATGGGTTTCCTCTGCTTACGAGATGTGACCAAGACTGAAATAATATAATTAAATCAGCACGTTTGCCCATCACCGTTGATGGCAAGAACCTAACCAGTAATCTCTGCTAGGGACTGCTAAAACTGGCGATAAACGGTGAAAAAAAATCGCCTGCGCATAAAGCGCAAAAAAGGCCGACGGTTAAAAAACCGCCAGCCTTCACCCAATTACTTGGGTGATGCAAGCTAAATTATAGCTTACTTAACTTCAACAGATGCACCAGCAGCTTCTAAACTAGCTTTAAGTGTTGCAGCTTCTTCTTTAGACACAGCTTCTTTAACTGCGATTGGAGAAGATTCAGCCATAGTCTTAGCTTCTTTCAGGCCTAAACCTGTAGCGCTACGAAGCGCTTTAATAACTGATACTTTGTTTTCGCCAAATGATGTAAGAACTACATCAAATTCTGTTTGCTCTTCAACAACAGCAGCTTCGCCGCCGCCTGAAACTACTGCAGCTGCAGCAGAAACGCCGAATTTCTCTTCCATAGCTTCGATTAGTTCAACAACTTCCATTACAGACATTGCTGCGAAAGCTTCTAAGATTTGGTCTTTAGTGATAGACATTAGAAATATTTCCTATTGTTCTGAATTCAATTTTATTAAGCTGCCTGCTTAAAATTAAGCGGCGTCTTGTTTTTGATCGCGAAGGGCGGCCAATGTACGAACGAATTTGCCAGCAGATGCTTCTTTCATAGTCATCATCAACTGAGCTAGTGCTTCTTCGTATGTTGGTAGTTTCGCTAAACGATCAATATCAGCTGCAGGGATAAACATCCCTTCGAAAGCTGCACCTTTAACTTCAAATTTTGCTTGTCCCTTAGCGAAGTCTTTTAAAAGACGCGCTGCTGCACCTGGGTGCACATTAGAGAAAGCTATCAAAGTTGGGCCGGTGAACGTATCTGCTAGGCACTCAAAAGCTGTACCTTCAACTGCACGACGAGCAAGAGTGTTACGTACTACACGTACAAACACACCATTTTCGCGAGCAGCTTTACGCAGACCGGTCATAGCACCTACAGTCACGCCGCGTGAATCGGCAACAACTGCAGAAAGTGCACCTTTGGCAGCTTCGTTGACTTCAGCAACAATTGCCTTTTTGTCTTCGAGTCTTAATGCCATTGGCTTTACTCCTGGATTCTACCTAGGGAATTCCCTAGTATTTACCAAATTAAACACCTATGTGTTTAATTACTTACGGTGCAGATTTCCAGTAAAAAAATTTAGCTGGGGCCTGACACCGTCTACGCTGGAAATTAAGTCAATCTGACGATTAACACCTGCGGTCTTGGACGGAAACCGACTCTATTATCCAAAAATTCGAAAATTAATGAATAAAAGCGGCTTCAACCCACAAAGTGCGCGTATTATAGACTAATACGCGCTCCTTGTATATTACTTCGCTTCTTCCAAAGAACTCTGGTCGATAGCAACGCCTGCACCCATAGTGGTAGAGACGCTTATTTTTTTCACGTAAATGCCTTTAGCAACTGCAGGCTTAGCCTTTTTCAGTGCTGACACTAACGATTCTAAGTTTTCTTTCAACTGTTCGGTAGTAAAAGTTACTTTGCCGATAGTTGTATGGATAATACCATTTTTGTCGTTTCTGTAACGAACTTGACCGGCTTTGGCATTCTTAACGGCTTCAGCAACATTTGGCGTTACTGTACCCGTTTTAGGGTTAGGCATTAAACCACGAGGGCCTAAAATTTGACCTAACATACCAACAACGCGCATTGCATCTGGAGAGGCAATAACAACATCAAAGTTCATTTCGCCAGCTTTAACTTGTGCAGCTAGATCTTCCATACCCACAAGTTCTGCACCAGCAGCTTTAGCCGCTTCAGCGTTAGCACCTTGTGTGAATACAGCAACACGAACGTCACGACCAGTACCGTGTGGAAGTACAGTAGCACCACGCACGTTTTGATCTGATTTACGAGGATCGATACCTAGGTTAACAGCAACGTCAACACTTTCAACAAATTTAGCAGTTGCTAATTCTTTTAAAAGTATTACAGCTTCGCTGATGTCATACTGTTTTGTTACATCAACTTTTTCGCGAATAACGCGACCGCGCTTAGTTAGCTTTGCCATTATATTAATCCTCTACTACCAAACCCATTGAACGTGCAGTACCTTCAATTGAGCGAGTCATCGCTTCAATATCAGCACCAGTCATATCAGCGGCTTTAGATTCAGCAATTTCCTGAACAGCGCTACGCTTGATAGTTCCTACTTTATCAGTATTAGGACGGCCAGAACCTGATTTCAGACCTAGTGCTTTAAGCAGTAGGAAAGATGCAGGTGGAGTCTTAGTTACAAAAGTAAAAGAACGGTCACTATAAACGGTGATAACAACAGGGATCGGCATACCTTTCTCGAACTTTTCAGTACGAGCGTTGAATGCTTTACAAAATTCCATGATGTTCACACCTTTTTGACCTAAAGCAGGACCAACTGGTGGAGACGGGTTTGCAGCGCCAGCTGCTACTTGTAGCTTAATATAAGCTTCAATTTTCTTTGCCATGTCGACATATCCTCAATTTGGGTTCAAACGCATTTTGGCGACATGCCAATATGCTCCCCTGAAAACAACGGGTGCGAATTATATAAAAAACTACACTCGCAAACAATATTTATTTGTATTTATTTTAATCAGCTCTTTTCGACCTGATGAAAATCTAATTCTACTGGTGTTGAACGACCGAAAATCATCACAGAAACCTTAATACGGTTCTTTTCATAATCGACTTCTTCAATAGTACCGTTAAAGTCTGCAAATGGACCGTCGCACACACGAACAACTTCACCAGGTTCATACATAATACGATGAGTTGGAGATTCAACAGTATCTTGAAGACGTTGAAGAATAGCGTCAGCTTCTTTGTCAGAAATCGGTGACGGGCGATCTGATGTGCCACCAATAAAGCCCATTACACGAGGAATACTTTTGACTAAGTGCCAACTATCATCATTCATTTCCATCTGGACTAGTACATAACCAGGGAAGAATTTACGTTCACTTTTACGACGTTGACCGGCACGCATTTCAACAACTTCTTCAGTAGGAACTAAGATCTCACCGAAGTACTCTTCCATATTGTGCATTCTGATATGTTCGAGCAGTGTTTTAAGCACACGGCCTTCGTAGCCCGAGAAAGCTTGGATCACATACCATCTTTTTTTCGCTTCTGTAACTTCAGTCATTTTCAGATGCCTATACGCCAGTAATTAAATTGACTACTCGTAACAATATTGCATCTAATCCCCAAAGGATTAATGCCATTACAGCAGTAGCTGCAAGTACAATAAAAGTAGTGTTTAGCGCCTCTTGGCGAGTTGGCCAAACAACTTTACGCACTTCAATATGTGCTTCACGCGCAAAAGATTGTGCCTGCTTACCCTTGCTTGTCTGCAGCGCAATGACACCTGCAATAGCAAAGGCAATAATGACCCCAGCAACACGGGCCACTACATTAGCATCTGCATAAAATTGATTGCCTATAACAGCAGTAGCAACTAGCAATGCTGCTACGCCCCACTTAACGATATCCAAAGAATCACTCTGGTTTTCAATATTTGTTTTCATCGGTTAATTCCGTTACTCACTACGACCTGAGCTTAGCTTGATAAACAACATATTTACCAAATCCGCATTTCCGAACTTTCCCAGAAAATGCATAAGCACAGGGTCCAAAATCGGTCATAGATTGTATTCTTATTCAGCTTTATTCGCAACAATGCAGGTAGGGTATGGTTAAAAAATCAATCAAAAAATCAAATTTTGTTGTCAACTTCACCCTAAAAACAAAAAAGGAAGCCGAGGCTTCCTTTTTCAGTGTTCACTAAAGTCGCTATTACGCGATAATTTTAGCTACAACACCTG
>NZ_JBEOPI010000058.1:0-16024 GCF_040309905.1 Shewanella sp. CAL98-MNA-CIBAN-0140 | reverse complement strand
TTGATGGCTGGAATACCGGCGGTTTGGGTGTCTAGCACCTTGATGGCTGGAATACCGGCGGTTTGCGTGTCTAGCACCTTGATGGCAGGAATACCGGCGGTTTGCGTGTCTAGCACCTTGATGGCAGGAATACCGGCGGTTTGCGTGTCTAGCACCTTGATGGCAGGAATACCGGCGGTTTGCGTGTCTAGCACTTTGATGGCAGGAATACCGGCGGTTTGAGTGTCTATAACCTTGATGGCTGGAATACCGACGGTTTGCGTTTCAATTCCATTTACCATAGCAACACTACTGATAGATAATGCCGATAAAACTGCTACTGTAATTATTCCTTTAATCATTTTAATCTCTCTTATATTTAGTAATTCAAGCTCAGGGTTAAATAACAATATTATTTTTACAACTGAACTTAGAATTGCATTTGTCATGCCAAATATATGAGGAGATGATTTATTTTTTCATTAACCTACCGTTTAGAGTGTCAAATTTGAGTTTGTCTGCAGTGAGCATTAACTCAAAGTCTGCTTCTTTGATAGGCTTACTGTATATATATCCCTGAATTTCTTCACAGTTAAGTGCTTTTAAAATGTTGAGTTGTGAGGTTTGTTCTACACCTTCACCAACGACCGTCAACCCCATATTATGGGCAATGGTAATAATAGAATCGACCATCTTGAGGTCTCGGTCTGATTTATCAATATCATCAACAAAGGTTTTATCAATTTTTAAACAGTTGATAGGGAATCGTTTTAAATATGACAAAGAAGAGTAACCGGTACCAAAATCGTCAAGAGCGAGGCTAATGCCCATTTTTGCCAATTGTTGCATCACTTTAATGGCTTGCTCTGGGTTTTTGATAACAGTGCTTTCAGTGATTTCCAGTTCTAAGTGTTCAGCCGGTAGTTTTGTGAGGCGTAAAATAGACTCTATGCGTAATAGTAAATCAGGAAGTGCAAATTGTTTTGATGACAAATTGACTGCAACGCGACCACTAAATAGTCCTAGTTCCAACCATTTCTGCGCAGCAAAACAGGCTTTTCGCATTACAACATCACCAATTTCAACTATTAGGCCGTTTTCTTCAGCAAGGGGAATAAATTCGTTCGGTCCTATCAGGCCTAATTTAGGGTGATTTAATCTCACTAACGCTTCCATTCCAGTGAGGCGATCTTTTTTTACATCGACTTTAGGTTGGTAATAGACTTCAAATAAATCATCTTTTAGTGCTTCCCGAATTAAACTTTCGATTTCCAGTTGGCGTAAAGCATTTTGGTTTAATGATTCTGAATAGAACTGATAGCGGTTACCACCCCCTGACTTAGCGTGATACATGGCGATATCCGCTTTACGCAATAAGGCTTGCTCATTTTGCTCATCTTCAGGATAAAGCACAATGCCGATACTAATACCTAATACTAGTGAGTCATTATTAACAGTGAAGGCGGGTTTTAGACAGTTAATGACTTGGGTAGCGATGGCGGCACAAGAACCTATATCTGGGAGTTGATCGACGAGTAAAGCAAATTCATCACCTCCGAGACGGTATAAGCTGGCATGTTTTGGAATGGTTGACTGAATTCGCTCAGCAACACCGATCAATAAATCATCACCAATTTGATGGCCTAAAGAATCATTGATACGCTTAAAGTTATCTAAATCGAGTACCATTAAGGTGTGATGAATGTCTTTTTTGACTAAGTTGCTTAAGGTCACTTGTAAACTAGAACGATTAGGCAGCCCGGTAAGTAAGTCATTATTAGTCAGTTTTCTGAGCTCTTCTTCTTGCTGTTTACGGCGGGTAATATCGGAAAACACGCCAACGTAATGACTTGTTTCGCCTTGCTCATTGTATATGGCGTCGATTGTCAGCTCGATTAAGAAGAAACCGTCTTTACCTTTACTTGCTTCAATTTCACCGCTCCAACGACCTTGTTGCTTTAGTAAATTTCTTATTTGTTCAGAATAACTTGCTGGATAGCGAGTGAAATTGAGTATTTCATGGACAAACTTCTCTTTTGTAGAGGCTGTTAGTTCACAACAGGCATTATTGACTTCAACAAATTGATACTTCTCATCGAGAATAAACATCCCTTCAGAGATATTCTCAATTGCTCTAGCGAACAAGCGTAATTGCTCTTCTGCTTGTTTAATATTATTGATATCTTTAATGGTGCCCGTCATCCGTAGCGGCTGATCTTTTTGATCGCGTTCAACTATTTTGGCTCTGTCTAATATCCATATCCATTGCTGGTTACGCGCTTTAACACGATAAGCAATTTCAAAATGGTCGGTTATCGCATTAAAATGATCATTTAACGCTTTGGTGACTCTATCTCTATCGAGAGGGTGGATATTACTTTCTTCGTCAGCATTACCCGAGCGACGACCATCTTGAGGGAAGTCTAAAGAACCCCAAATGTTAGAACGGTAGATTTTGCCACTTTCAATATCCCAGTCCCACATTTCATCGCCACTACCCCATAAAGACAGCTTTAACCGCTCTTCACTCTGGGCTATTTGTTTCTGAATTTCACGGCGACGAATTATAATCTTAAAAGAGATGATAATTAAAGCTAATATAAATAGTCCGTATACTAATTTGGCTTCCAGAGATAACCACCAAGGTGGGGTTACTAATATTTTTATACTCTTAATATCTGTTTTTCTACCAGATAGTCTATTTTGAGCATATAACTTAAAGGTATATTTATCAGCTGATAAATTTGTATAAGTTACATTGTTATTTCCCTTTGTAGATAACCAATTTCTTTCTAGGCCTTCTAAGTAATAAAAAAATTCGAAATCATTATTATTTTTCCCTAGAACATTAAATTTAATTGTAAATGGATAGTCTGAGTGTTTTAGTATGATTTGATCTAAATTATTTATTGGTTTTTTGAGGATTTTTGAACCAACGCGGACTGGGGTGTTAAATAAAAGGAAATCAGACAGTTTTATAGTGGATATAGAATTTTCTGATATTGCAGATAATATTTTTTTAGGCTCTACTAAACTAAGACCTTCACCCCCCCCAAATAATACTGACTTATTCAGTGTTAGTAATGATTGGGTGTTGTAATCTTTTAATACACCATTTTCAACGCTAAGTGTGTGAGTGATATTTGTATTAGTATCAATTATATAAACTTCTCTATTTGAAGATGCGACCATTATATTATCTACAAAAGCTATTGAGTATATTACTTTTTTTCTATTGAATATTATTTTCGGTTTGCTAAAGATATTTTTATCTGTAGAATAAATAGAACTTCGAGTGCCAAAATATACTTTATTGTTTTTAACCGCGATATTAAACACAATGTCTTCATTAAAAACTTCGGTTATTTTATTATTTTCCCATATAAGTAGCCCTGCTTGTGATGCAATCCATAATTTAGAGTCAATCTTAACCATATCATAGATTGGGTAACTGAATTTAGTATTTATTTCTTCAATAACCTCACCCGTTATCGATAAAACTTGCACTTCACCTTTGAAGTTTGAACTATAGAATTGGTCTAGATCTTTGTTATATTTAATGCTGACAATTAACTCATTGTTTAGTTTTCTTTCTTTTCCATTTTCAATATTTATTAAATATAGTCCAGACTTAGTGCCAACAAAAGCTTTTTTGTTTATCACTAATATTGATTTTGGCCCATATGGCAATGATGTTTTAATCGTCTTCTTTAAAACTATACTTTTGTCATATACATATATTTTATTTCCGTCATTAACTAGGAAAATATCATCTTTATATTCTGAAATCGACCATATGTTATTTGGAATGTCTTTGATTTTTTTTACTAAGTTGTTTTCTGGTGATATCTTTATGAATCCATCATTATAATTGGATATGTAAAGGTTTCCCCCATTGGCTGATATGAAAGATTTAATGAACTTTTCACCCTCAACTTGAAGTTCTCCTAATGATGTCCATGTTATTTTATTATTGTTTTTTTTAAGACTAAATATTTTGTTTTCGTACAATCCTATGACATTGTTCATATTAGTATAATCGATGGATAAATCTATAAGCTTTAATTTAGATATTTTTTTAATTTTTTCATTAATAATATATATGCCTTGATCTGTTGCGGCAATTACATTGTTCTTAAATATTATAATATCGTTAGATTTGCTTATTATTTTTTTTGTAGTATTCGTATTATTTGTAAAAACACTACCTTCATAGTTTCTAATGTAAAAAATACCATTAAACTTTAAGATGTTTTTTATTTCTTTTAGATTGTCATCTTCAAAAATTAAATACTGATTATTGCTTTCTTCATAGGTCACAAATTTACCATTTAAACCAATGAAAATTTTATCATCTTGTTTTGATATTGACCAAATGGCTTGATCACCAATTTGAGTAGAAATACTGTTTCTACTGAATGACTCTGTTTCTTTATCAAATTGAACGAGACCTTTATCCGTCCCAACTAACAGCACGCCATTATCATCTATAAGCAAATTGCGGATAAAAGAACTGGGGAGAGACTTTGCATCGTCACCAGCATAGAACTGTTTAAACTCGTTACCATCAAAACGGTTTAAGCCATTGATGGTACCAACCCAAACGTAGCCCTCTTTGTCTTCTACAATGGCGGTAACGGTATCTTGTGATAAACCATCGGCAACACCATAATTGGTATGATTGAGTAGAATATCAAAATTTGATTCGGTGTTGTCAGCTTCAATGGCTGTTACGCCAAAGCTACAAATAAAATAAACACAGATTAACAATAAAATTTTAGGCATAATTTTTATACTTATTCTCTTTCGATGCCGCAAAGAAGTTGATGAATTGTCTACTTTTTCAGAAACCTGAGCCTTTGTCAAAAGCATGTTAACAAAAAAGGTGTGATTGATAGGATATTACCTAACAATTACGATAGCATTGTCTAAAAGTCGTTTTTTAATCAATAGCTTATGGGTTATTAACGTTTTATTTAGTATTTTGCACCGTTAATATTGGTAGCGACTATTTTGTAACCGTAATCGCAGTCTCTTTTCTGAACTTTTCTGCCGTAGACATTTACTAAAACTGAAATTTATCCGTCTGTTGTTTAAACGTTTTTAAGTCTACAATCATATTATTTGAACGCAGGCTCGCTTGACTGTGATGTTGTTTACCGCTGTTAAACAGGACTAAGCGGTCACAATCTTTACTGCGCATGTGAGCCACCATAAACTTAATCAAATCTGCTCTTGTGAGCTTTTCTACTTCAGCCACGACCATCTCACGTTGATTAAATTCATAATCGCGGTTTCCTAAGCTCACCCAATAGCGTTGGCTGCGTGTTTTTAGGTTAGTATCGTGTTCCATTATTTGACCTATCATGCCTCGTTTAGTGCTTTCCCATTGTTGATTGGTTATTTGCATCACGGCATAATTAAAGTCGGCGATGAACTCATCTATGGCTTCGAGTAGTTGTCTTGGACCTGTAGTGGGGGATTGAACATAGAAAATCATCCCTGGATGTCGGTTTAATGGCAAGTAGCCTGTTCCTACCATGTAGCCTAATTGTTGTTTAGTGCGTAACTCATGGAAAAAGGTTGATGACATTGTATGGTTTAGTAGGCTAAATAATGCCATACGATCAGGTGTTGCCATACGAGACTGATAGTAAACAATAATCGCGCTATCTTGGTGAACCATGGTTTTTTCGCGAAGCAATGAGCCTCTTTTATCGAGATTGATAAGTTCGCGAGATGCTTCAGCGCTTGGCTTTGTTACCAAAGATAATAAATGCTGCAAACGCTTGGCGAGTAGCTGAGCTTCTTCAACCAGCCAATCCCCGTAAACTAATCCTTCAAGATAAATCTTTTTGTAAAATGCGCTAACATGATTATGCAAATCATCAAGGGTCAGTAGCGTGAGTTGTTCAGCCATTGTTGTCGGTTCAAAACTGCTTTTTTGTAGCGTGACCGTTAAGCTGGTAAATAATTGTGATATTGGCTTGGCTTGAGCAACATTATTCCAACTGCGTAATATCTGTTTTTTAATCATGTTAAAGCGCTGCTCGGTAAAATTTCGCTCGCGTGCTTTTTTGATTATTAAGGTTAATAGCTTTTCTTGGTTACCAGTAAAGCCGGTTAAATGGAGGGTAATACCGCCTTGGTGGGGGTAGATATTGTAGTTAAGGCCAGCAACCTCTGCTTGATATGTTGGTTCTGTCAGGTAATCGATAAGCATTTCGACGTACAGTCTTGTTAATGCTGCCTGTCTTGGCGTTGAGCTAGCTTGATCGGAATCTAATGATAAGTATAAATGCCCTTTAGGGACATTGAACTCATCATCTTTTTTATGCCAAATACGGTAACCTTCACCTTCAGCAACAATAGTGGGTACTGGGGTATTACTTTTGTTTGCTCGAGCTTGTGGATCCGAGACAATAAACGGATTTTTTTCAGGTAGTTTAAGATCTTCTCTTATTGAAACCGCAGACCATTTTTTTATTTGTTGAGCTTGTAATGGCCTAACTTGGTAAGGGGTGTCGTACCATTGGGCTTGATTATCGACCTGAGACTCTTTTGCTACCGTGAGGAGACGCATATTGGTCGCCGACATCAATGAAAGGAGGTATTTTGTTTCATCCTCAAGCATCTCATCCATGCGATAGTCGCCATAAATAATGTTTTCAATATCGTAATGGTGCATGTTGATGCTGAGATGACTCGCTAAATCCAAGGTTTTGATCTGTTCTTGGAAACGAAAGGCAGTATCAAGCAGATTGGCTCGTTCTTGGTAACGCCATGCTTGAACACCTTGTTGCTTTATCAGTTCGATATATTCAAAGACACAAGAGACCACTTCATTTAGTTCAGTAAATCCCTTGTCGGTTAGCTGTATGCTGATCGAATAATCTTTGAAATTGTAGCCATTTATGCCACCGCCAGCAGATAAATGGTTGGCTAATCCGTGTCCTTTTAAATAAGACAATAAACTCCCCGGACTTTCATTACCGAGTAAGTGGCTAATAAAGGTGAGGGGTTTACGTTTATAAAATTGGTCTATCTCTGGGAGTGAAAAGCAAATACTGAGTCGTTTTTGATCTTTCAACGGTACAATTTGTATATGTGTTTGTTGCTGAGCCTCGGTTATCAGTGCTTCAGAAGGATAGTGTTTACTTACATTTCTATTGAGTATTTTTGAAAAATATTGTCTAACGATGGTGTCGAGTTCTGCGATAGGACGAGGCGCTACAACGCACAACGTCATAATATTAGCACTGTAATGTTGCTGATAAAAAGCCAGCAGTTCATCCCGAATGTCTGCTTGTTTACCTGCTAATGTCGCTTGGTTACCCACAGAGAATTTTGAAAACGGATGTTTTGGGTTAACGGTTTCTTTTTGAACTTGGTAGACTCGACGAATGTCATCTTTTAATTTTAAACTAAACTCCGATTCTATTGCCTGCCTTTCTCTATCAACTAACTCTAAATCAAACTTGGGAGCAATGAAAAATTGACTAAATCGGTCTAACGAACCTTCTAAAGCTTCTGCATTAATGCTATAAAAAAAGTTAGTTTGTTCTGTGCCTGTCCACGCATTATTGTTTCCACCATGTTGATTAATATAAGCATGGTATTCACCTGAGTCTGGATATTTTTCTGTGCCTAAAAACAACATATGCTCAAGAAAATGCGCCATACCAGGCCGTTCAACGGGATCGTCAAAATGACCAACACTGACAGCCATTGACGCTGCAGCTTGATTCGATTGCATATCTTCAACCAATAATACTCGAAGTTGATTGTCTAACACTCGATATTGGTACTGACGATGATCATTTTGGCTTTTATAAACTGCTGGAAATTCAGGCAAGAGGAGACTCCAGAAAAGATAACTTGTTATATATTGATCTTGTTATTACTTTTTAGCAAATTACCTTGGCTTGTTTTATTCGATTATCGACTAAAGTTTATCGAAATAAGCTCAATTCTAGGTTTGTTGTTGCGCTGATTAACGCTACAATTGGCTAAGAATGATAATAAAAACATCACGAGAGAAGTATGCAGCTATTTTTGATGCGCCATGGTGAAGCGGGTTTTGATGCACCGTCAGACAGGGAACGAAAGTTAACTGATATTGGCCGTATTCACACAGGTTTTATGGCTAATTGGTTAGCAAAACAGGTTAGCCATTTTGATTTGGTTATTGTGAGTCCTTATTTACGTGCACAACAAACATGGCAAGAAGTCAGTAAACACCTATCCGATCCCCGTAAGTGGTTAGTGCTTGATGATGTCACTCCCTCTGGAGATGCCAAAATGACTGTTGATATTGTGCTTGCTTATGCAGAGCAATATAAAGCGGATAATGTATTGGTTATTGCACATATGCCTATTTTAGGCTTTATGGTTAGTGAACTTGTGGCAGGTATTGAGCCACCGTTGTTTGCTACGTCTGCGGTGGCTCACATTGACATGCATGGCCAGCACTCTAGTTTTGTGGCTATGACTGCACCACATCAAGTTATTGTGTAATGGCAATATTGGTTGTAATCATGTGTACTCATAAAAAGGTAAGTCAGCACTTACCTTTACTAACACTTTTTGCGCTTATTACCTCGAATTAACGTCGGTGAGGTTGCTCACCAATATCAATTAATACCAATAACGCTGCATCGCCACCCCATTCTTTTGGCGCTTGATGGAATGCTTTTACGTTTGGATGTTGCGCTAACCACATTGGTGTTTGCTGCTTTAAAATCCCCATACCATAGCCGTGCATGACACAACAACATATTGTGCTTTGCTTAACGCATGCCTGGATAAGTGCTGCTAATTCAAGTTTGGCTTCAGCTTGACGCATCCCGTGTAAATCAAGCAGTAGGTCAGGTGAATAGTCACCACGTCTTAAACGTTTTAATTCAAGCTTATCTGTGTTGGCATTAATCCAACGCATAGGACCATTAATCGGCAGAAGCGGCTGATATGTATCCGAAAAATAACTGTCAACATGGATCTGACGTTCTTTTATTTCGAACTGTTGTTTGGGTTTGACAGGCTGTTTAAAGTAGTGGGTATCTTGTTTTAGTGGTTTGATACCATCGATTAATGTACTAAACAGCGATAAGTCTACATAATTATTGTCTTTCATCGGCGTATTGTATTGAATTTTAGGTCATCTTAATAGACATCAGTTACAATAGCTGAGAAGAATTTTTAAGGAGTGTGTTTTGGATAAGATCTTTGTAGATGAAGCTGTCACTGAGTTACGTACCATAGCTGATATGTTGCGTTGGGCTGTCAGTCGTTTTAATGATGCTAACATTTATTATGGCCACGGAACGGATAATGCCTGGGACGAAGCGATTGCATTGGTTTTTGATGCTTTACATTTACCCGAAGAAATCGGCCAGCAGGTTATTTTAAGTAATTTAACCAGTAGCGAAAAACACAAAATCGTTGAATTGATTATTCGCCGTGTACGTGAACGTTTACCGGTTCCGTATTTGACCAATAAAGCCAATTTTGCCGGACTCGAATTTTATGTTGATGAGCGCGTACTTGTACCACGCTCACCGATAGCAGAAATGATCAATTATAAATTTAGCCCTTGGTTATATAATAAACCTGTTAATCGCATTATGGATTTATGTACCGGCAGTGCTTGTATTGCCATTGCTTGTGCCTATGCGTTTGAAGATGCTGAAGTTGACGCCTTAGATATTAGTGAAGATGCACTTGAAGTGGCCCAGATTAATGTTGAGTCTTTGGGTGTGTTAGAACGTGTTTTCCCGATTCAATCCGATTTATTTTCGGCGATCCCCAAAGGTCCTCATTATGATTTAATTGTATCTAACCCTCCATATGTTGATGCTGAAGATATTGGCGATATGCCTCAAGAGTATCATCATGAACCCGCGATTGGGTTAGCGTCTGGTAATGATGGCTTAGATTTAACCAAACGCATTTTGGCGAATGCGGCAGATTATTTGACCGAAACCGGTTTACTTGTGGTTGAGGTGGGTAATTCAATGGTGCATTTGATTGAGCAATATCCTGATATGCCGTTTACTTGGGTTGATTTTGAATTTGGCGGTGATGGTGTGTTTGTATTAACTCGTGATCAGCTAGTTGAAAATGAAACACTTTTCGCCATCTACAAAGATGGTGAATAATCGCGATAACATTAGCGACAAGAATAGCACTCAATAAAGTGAATAATTAATAGAGGTAGTTAACGCGCATGTCAGGAAATAGTATTGGCCAAAACTTTGTTGTGACAACATTTGGTGAAAGCCATGGTGTTGCTCTAGGTTGTATCATTGATGGTTGTCCTCCAGGGCTTGAGTTAACTGTTGAAGATATGCAACATGATTTAGACCGTCGTCGTCCTGGCACGTCACGCTACACTACTGCCCGGCGTGAAGCTGATGAAGTGAGAATTCTGTCAGGCGTCTTTGAAGGTAAAACGACTGGCACCTCTATTGGTTTGTTGATTGAGAATACCGATCAACGCAGCCAAGACTATTCCGACATAAAAGACACTTTTCGTCCTGGTCATGCTGATTATACCTATCAGCAAAAGTATGGCATGCGTGATTACCGTGGCGGTGGTCGCTCGTCTGCGCGTGAAACCGCAATGCGCGTTGCTGCCGGTGCGGTTGCTAAAAAATACCTTAAACAAGTTCATGGCATTGAAATCCACGGCTATCTTGCTCAATTAGGGCCAATTTGCGCCGAGACCATCGATTTAACTCAAATTGAACAAAATGCATTTTTCTTTCCTGATGCCAGTAAATTAGAAGCATTGGACGAGTATATGCGTGGTTTACGTAAATCTGGTGATTCGATTGGTGCCAAGATAACTGTGGTGGCAACTGGCGTACCTGTGGGGTTAGGTGAACCAGTATTTGATCGCCTCGATGCTGACATTGCCCATGCACTAATGGGCATTAATGCAGTGAAGGGCGTTGAAGTGGGTGATGGCTTTGGGGTTGTCACTCAAAAAGGCTCTGAAGGTCGCGACTTAATGTCACCACAAGGATTTGCGTCGAACCATGCTGGCGGAGTTCTGGGGGGGATTTCATCCGGTCAACCTGTTGTGGCTCATATTGCGCTAAAGCCGACCTCAAGCATTAGTGTGCCTGGTCAAAGCATGACAGTACAAGGTGAAACGATTGAGATGATCACCAAAGGTCGTCATGATCCTTGTGTCGGAATTCGTGCCGTACCCATTGCTGAAGCGATGCTTGCTATCGTGTTAATGGATCACTTATTAAGACATCGTGCTCAAAACCACGATGTGACCAGACAAACGCCCGTTATCGGAATGCGCTAATGTCCTCAGTTAAATGCCCTGAGCCGGATTTACGCTGGCTCAGGGCTTGTTATTTCTTTTTCTTTTCTATTCTTGGCATCATGGTCCCCTATTTGGGGGTTTTCTTTGACAGTCGAGGCTTCAATGCCCAAGAGATAGGTTTTTTGTTGGCGATATTAATGGCTACTCGCATTGTCGCACCTAATGTGTGGGCGGCGGTTGCTGATCGAACTGGCATGCGTTCAGAACTGATTAAATTAGGTTCTTGTGCCGCGGCGATCACCTATATCAGTTTTTTCTTTGATGGCAGCTTTGTCTATTTAGCGATTAGTCTGGCGATATACACGTTTTTTTGGAATGCGATTTTAGCTCAGCTAGAAGTGATTACCTTAGAAACGCTAGGTGACAAAGCTGAGCGTTATGGCGCTATTCGCAGTTGGGGCAGTGTGGGTTATATCGTGTTGGTGATCAGTGGTGGTCTTGCCATTGATTATTGGGGCCCTGAAGTGTTGCCTTATATGGGCATGATATTGTTTTTAGGTTTGTTTGCGTGTTCGTTACCTTTGCCTGCTAACCGCAGCGTTGTCGTCAATAAGTCCGAACGACCTAAGCTTAAGCTTGATGCCTCATTAGTGTGGTTTATGTTGTCTGCAATGTTACTCCAGATGAGTGTCGGACCATTTTATGGCTTTTTTGTATTGTATCTAAAACAGGTTGGCTACTCTGAGACCATCGCTGGTTTGCTGGTTGCCTTAGGCGTTCTAGCCGAAATCGTTATCTTTTTTTATTCATCTCGCCTTATTCGCCAATACGGTATCCGAGTATTACTCGTGGTGAGTATTTTACTGACGGTTATTCGTTGGTTACTGTTAGCCTTTGGCGTTGAATACGTTTCATTATTGATAATCAGCCAATTATTGCATGCATTTACCTTTGGTTTAGTGCATGCGGCCTCAATCCATTTTATTCATCGACACTTTAATGTCAGTCACCGGAGCACAGGGCAAGCATTATATGCCAGTGTCAGTTTTGGTGTGGGCGGTGCACTAGGCACATGGATAAGTGGCATGATTTGGGGGGATGGTAGTCAAATTATGTGGGTTTGGATATTTGCAGCAAGTTGTGCTTTTTTATCAATGCTTGCGGTTATGATGATCCCAAATATCAATGGCGAAGCATCCGCAAACGCACCACAAAGTTAATCTAAAATAGTGTTGTCGCAACAGCAAGGAGTCGACGTGAAACGTTTTCGTTTAGGGGTAATTATTAATCCACTGGCAGGATTAGGTGGGAGTGTCGGTTTAAAAGGCTCTGATGGTGTTGCTAATGATGCCATTGCCAAAGGAGCCATACCTAAAGCGCAGCAGCGGATGCAACAAGCCTTAGCGGTAGTGTTACCTTTTGCTGACACGATTGATATTATCACTGCATCGGGCGACATGGGTGCAGATTTGTGTCGTCAAATGGGGTTTCAAACAAATGCGGTGTATACCTGTAGTGCAACGACATCTTCGCTAGATACTCAGCAAGCGGTAACTTATTTACTTGAACAACAGTTGGATTTACTGCTTTTTGCGGGGGGGGATGGCACTGCTCGCGATATTTCTGCCGTGGTTGAAGACAAGCTACCTGTATTAGGCGTTCCTGCCGGAGTCAAAATTCATTCAGGTGTTTATGGCATTACGCCTCATGCTTCAGGGCTCGTGGTGAGCATGTTGTTAAAAGGTGAGTTAGTCAGTTTAATGTCAGCCGATGTAATGGATATTGATGAAGTTGCGTTTAGGCAAGGCACTGTCAGAGCCAAACGCTTTGGCGAAATGATGGTTCCTGCTGAGCCTAGATATATTCAAGCGGTAAAAATGGGTGGCAAAGAAGTCGATGAACTCGTGTTAGCTGATATTGCCGCTGACATTATCGAGTCTATGGAAGATGAGCTTTATATCATGGGTTCAGGTAGTACCGTTGCGGCGGTTATGGAAGACTTAGGCATTGATAATACCTTGTTGGGTGTCGATGTCATTCAACATAAAGCGCTAATTGCCAGCGATGTTACTGCTAAGCAATTACTTGAACTCACAAATGATACAGAATCTTGTCCTGCTAAATTGGTGATAACCTTAATTGGTGGTCAAGGTCACATATTGGGCCGCGGTAACCAACAATTATCGCCAGAATTAATAAAACGCATAGGAAAAGACAATATTTTAATCTTAGCCACAAAAACTAAGCTTAAAGCACTTGAAGGCAGGCCATTAATTGTGGATAGTGGCGACCCTGAATTAGACAAAGCACTCACAGGCTATTACAAAATAGTCACTGGCTACCATGATTACGTGATGTACCAGGTTGCCAACCCAGATTTAGTGGAGAACTAAACCATGTTAGAACTGTACGATGCCGCATTAGAGTCTTGGATGGAAGACAGTGTTAGCAATAGCGACGATGATGCATTATTTGCGTGTGGTTATTTACAAGGTCACATAGCGGTAGTATTAGCCGAATTAGAAGTGGAAACAGAACAAGATCTACCAGCTCTGGATCTCAAGTTGGTTAAATGCTTAGCCTTGGCAAATGAAGAGTTAGAAGAACACGATTTTTCATTAGTAGAAGCTGCATGGCTGCAATTACGTCAACGTATTGTGGTTCAAGCGGCATAACCGGAAAAGATTAATCTGCTTTATGGAAAATATTCAAACGAGAGTGACAATTGGATTAGTTAATCCTAAAACCCCAGTCAATGTCGGTGGCATCATGCGTGCTGCAGGCTGTTATCGGGTCGATAATGTTTGCTATACCGGTAAACGTTACGAATTGGCCGCTAAGTCGGGTGATGCTCAATACGATGTGGACACTAAAGATGCTGCAAAGCGCATTCCTTTGGTCGGCGTCGAGTCATTACTCGATAGCGTGCCTGACGGAGCAACGATTGTGTGTGTTGATCTCGTCGTTGGGGCAACGCCATTGCCTTTATTTACTCATCCCGAAAATGCATTTTATATTTTTGGTCCAGAAGATGGCACTATTCCTCAGCAATTGATTGATGCAGCAACAGCGGTAGTTTACGTACCAACCGTTGGCTGCATGAATTTAGCTGCATCAGTGAATGTACTGCTTTATGATCGCCTTGCAAAAATGACCCAAATGGATGCTGGTGATGAGCTGATTAGACAAAGCCGCGATAATAACAATCGTACCAAAGTGAAGCATTGGTTAAAGTAATTTTCCTGAGAATACAATAAATGCCGGATGAGAAATCATCCGGCATTTTTATTTAAGCGTTTTAAGGTAAAAATTCACTGACACTGAGGGCTACCAAGTCACATAGACAAAGCGGCGGTGTTAATTGGCCTTGTTAATTAATTGTCATGATATTAAGCGCAATAGCATAAACATGCCAAATAGAAGCTTGAGAATGAGGTTATTTGCTAATGTTAGTTTTTTAGACGTGGTTTAAATGTGGAACATTCATTGATAAAAGCTTGAATTATGAACTTAAGTGGTAGAAGTTGTGTAGGAAGACAAGCGTCGAAGTGCCCTTAAATGCGAATAGTGAGGTTTGTGCTAAAGGTCAAGTAACCGTCATTAGATTGATGACTTCGTAAGACTTAATGGTTCAGAATGAAGCCTTTTTAGGAATATATAGATGTCGATATTAACGAGTTTATCTCAGTGGTTACCGTTTGGAAATATGCCAGAAATGAACGCCGAAGAGGTGTATAAGCGTCTTAAGACAAATGATATTCAGATTGTAGATGTTCGAACGAAAATGGAATGGAATAAGTCACATATCGAAGGCTCGTTAAATCTGCCCATAACAAAGCTTTCAATTGACACTATAAAACAGCTTGATCTATCACAAGAGATAACCACCGTCGTGATATGTCTATCAGCCCATCGTAGCATCCCAGGCGTTAGAAAACTTAACCAGTTCGGGTTTGAGGATGTTTATCAACTTGAGGGAGGAATGCTTAGCTGGTGGCAGTCAAAGTTGCCAACATCAACTATGACACATTAGGGCAGAGAGACTAAGTATGACGTTAATATTTTTGCATTGTTCAGGCTGTACTCGTGTTGTCTGGTTCTAACGAGTCTTTAAGGCGTATGAATGCGATCGAAAAATTCAGCTGATGATTTTGTAACAAACTAATAATCAGGTTCGTTTAATTGCACTCAACCGTCCTTCATAGTGTCACCCAGATCGATTGATATGCTTGAAGCACTTTCAGTTGTGCTATAGGAGGCGGAAAGTGAAACTATTGTTCGGATAATTGTCCTTGCCAGAGGTTATGAATAGCTGAGCCCAGCGAGTGACTGCTTTATTTAGCAATGGACATGGGTAAATGCATTAATTTAAGTTTGATGGGGTAACACTAGGAAGTTTTAAAGAGAGGAATAACAATAAAAATGGTTGCGGGAGTAGGACTTGATGAAAAACTACAACCTTCGACTCTTTATTTATAAAAGCTGAGCCCGACGATCTAGCAATTGTTCCATTATGCATCTGACAACGCTATAAATTATTTTAATTCTATTGACTAAAGAAATGGTTGCGGGAGTAGGACTTGAACCTACGACCTTCGACTCTTTATTTATAAAAAGCTGAGCCCGACGAATCATCAATTTCTAGAACCGCGTCCTATAAGACTAGACGTTTAATATTCTTATTACTAAGAAATGGTTGCGGGAGTAGGACTTGAACCTACGACCTTCGGGTTATGAGCCCGACGAGCTACCAACTGCTCCATC
>NZ_JBEOPI010000057.1:0-17193 GCF_040309905.1 Shewanella sp. CAL98-MNA-CIBAN-0140 | reverse complement strand
CTAGGGCGGACTACGTCCTGCTAGTATCGCTTCGCTGCTAGGGCGGACTACGTCCTGCTAGTATCGCTTCGCTGCTATGATTTTATAGCATCTAGCCGCGTAGCGTTCTAGCAGCGCAGCGTCCTAGTAGCGCAGTACGCTGGCAGAGAATATTAATCAGCACATTATTGATATTGCTGACCCCGCATAAATGACCCAATAATCATTCCATCAATGATCATCGTTATGGTTATAGCTTAAAACGTTCAACGGAGGTGGTAAGCGAGCGGGCTAATTGATTTAATTGTTGGCTTCGATTGGTCATTGATGTTGATTCTTGTGCATTTTGTTGGGCTGAATCTGCCGTTTGAGTCATTGTTTGTTCTATTAATTGGCTATGGTTTACTTGTTCATTGGCCGAATGAGTAATACTTTGGCTCATGCCATTAATGGTACTCAATGCTGTTTCTATTTGTTTAATAGCATCGTGTAACGACTGACTTTGTTCAACACATTCACTGGCTTGCATTTGTCCTTGTGAGATGGCATTGACGGCATTCGTTGTTTCTTGTTGTAGAGCGTTAATCATGGTTTGAATTTTGGCGGTTGATAATTGCGTTCTAGACGCTAATGATCGTACCTCGTCGGCAACGACGGCAAAGCCACGCCCATGTTCACCCGCTCTTGCCGCCTCAATAGCCGCATTTAAGGCTAACAAATTAGTTTGATCGGCAATAGCACTGATGGTCGTTAAAATTCCACCAATATTATCGCTGTGTTGATTAAGTTTTGTCATGATCTTAACTGAGTCATGCAAGCTGGTTGATAAGGTCTCAATGCGGAGGCGATTATTATTAGCAATACTTTTTATTTGTACCCCTTGCAAAGAGGCTAATTTGACATGTTGTTCAGATTCCGCGGCTTGCTCACTGACCTGAGTAGAACTGTGATGTATTTGTTCGGCGAGCAGCTTTGCCTGGCTAATATTATTAATTTGTCCTGAGGCTGAATGGGATATTTTTTCGCTTTGCTCTTGTGAGCGAATAGCGGATTCATCGAGCAAATGCGCATCACGACTAATGGCTTGTAATAAATGAGTCAGGTCGTCAGAAAGTTTATTGATGTTATCCATCAAGGCTCCAAATTCATCATTATTTGTCTTGGTTAATCGCCCCGATAAATCACCGCTGGCGATCCGTGATAATGCTCGGTTAATGACTTGCAGAGGGCCTAACATGGCTTTTGACGTGAAGTAATAGATAAAGATCGCCATTAATACAAATATCACCGCCATTGAAATAGCCAATGTTTGTGCTGTATTCACTTCATCTATGGCCACCATTTGTAACTGGTTGAATCTTTCGTTCGCGAGTGTCACTAATTGATCTAACTGATGATTCGTAGCATCAAAAAAAATGTTGGCTTGTAGATGACTTTGCTCTGCTAAGCGTTGCTTATTGACGACATTGTGTTGCGCGAGATACAAGGTGCCAGGTTCATCTGTGAACTGTTTAATGGCTCGTAAGTTGGTGTCAAAATCGGCAAATAGCGACGTTGCACCCAAGGGGTCAGCTTGTTGGGTTAAGTAGTTGCCATTAACCGTAATATTAACTAATAACATCGAAACATCTTGTTTATGAATATTAATCGTATCGGCAGAAGTTAATCGACCGAGTTCCGTTATGGTATTGCCAAGTGCGAACAACATGTCGTCGATACGCACTCCGCCGCCAATGACTTCTGCTAATAACGGTGCTTCATCAACTGGCGCTTCGATAAGTTCCAAATCAATCATATTGTTACTGGCGTTTATACGCGCATTATCAAAATCTTGCTTTAAGGTAGTGAAGTGAGTGCGGGTTTGCTCTATTTCGAGTTTAGTGCTGAACATGGTGCGCGATTGTTTTACGTACTGCTGATAGGAGCTTTTTGCTTGAATTAACGACTGGTGCATAGTGGGATGATCCGCTACTTTGACTAATAGTGTCGTTAATACGTTATTGAATTCTTGCTGTAATAGATTAAATTGTTTGAAGCTGAGATTGATACTGTCATTACCGGTTTGTGAATAAGCTAAGCTATCTGTTTTTGCCATTTTTAATAAGGTAATTTGCAATGCATTTGATTTATTTTGAACGGGTACCGCTAAGGTTTCAATATTAGTATTTGCTGTTTGAATTTGATCGAGAGAATGATAAAAAAAACTACTTCCAACAAGCAGTAATAAGCCAATAGAGGCAAATCCTAACGCTATTTTTTGTTTAATTGTCAATTCGAACATTGTCATTTAGTCTCTCTTATTATTATTTTTCTGACAGTCATTCTTACTGTATTAATCGTTAATGAAACAGGTTTATTGTCTGTGTACAACAGACCTAGACTAGTTCGTTGTTAAAAAAATGTAAATACAATTATATAAATATATCATTGTTTTTATAGTGATATTTACTATTGTGATCAAGGGGCTTACCAAAATTTGGTGCTCGTTGATTGAAATAGAGGCGCTAATATAGAGAGGTTATTTACATAACTTCAACTCGCAATAAGAGAGTGACTAAATCGTTAAACTGGGGGGGTATTTCAGGCCTGTAATATCAGCCTTTACCTGTATTGGCGTAAACAGGGGTTTATTTAAAGTTAGTCATATTATCAAACCTGCCACGGTTTTTTGCTATTAAGGCGTATTGAAGCGTCAATCGCGGGCCTATTGTCAGTCGATAGCACTTCGATACCACTTCGATAGCGGAACAATGGGCTGGTTGATAACCGTTTGTTGATAACCGTCTATTATCCTTAATTGAAGTGACATATTAATAGACAAGCGATCATACTAGGCTTGATGTGTTAACGTCGTGATGCTTTTGTTGCTAAAGCGGTTAATTGTTCTCAATATGTCTAATCATTCGAGGTTAATGTGGATCGACAATCAGTAACGCTAACACAAGTTAATGGCCAAGTTTTACATATCATCCCATCAAAAATTATTTGTATTGGGCGTAATTATGCAGAACATATTCACGAACTAGGCAACGAAATACCTGATGATATGGTGGTGTTTCTTAAGCCTAATTCAGCTATTACCACCACGTTACGGAGCCATTTGGATGAGCCTTTACATTATGAAGCCGAGTTGTGTTTTATGGTAAGTAATGGCCAGTTTAGTGCCGTTGGAGTTGGGCTTGATATGACTAAGCGGCAACTGCAAGCTAAGTTAAAAAAACAAGGCCTACCCTGGGAGCGAGCTAAAGCCTTTGATGGTTCGGCCCTGTTTAGTGACTTTATTCCAATTACTCAAGGTATGCATAATGGGTGTTTTCAGTTAACGATTGATAACGTTGTGACTCAATTGGGGCATCAGCAATTAATGATGTATCAACCACAAGCTATTGTTAACGCCATTCGTGAATTTATGACCTTAAACGATGGTGACATTGTGATGACAGGAACACCTAAAGGTGTAGGTGAGGTGGCAGCCAATAGCCAATTTGAGCTTAGCATGTGGGCTAATATGCCATTTAGTGATTTTAAAACCGCTTTAGTCGGAGACAACACCATTGCGCAATCCTCTGGCGCCGCTGATATTGTGGCGCGCTGGCAAGCTAAATAACCCCAACTTGGTTTAGGGGTGGGATACGTTAGTCAAAAGCAGAATATTGAGTCTATTTCATAACCGTTTATTATCCCGAGCAGAGATTAAACAGGGCTTTTTACGCTGACTGCGTTTGTGATTTCTTTTTTTTGTTATCGCTTACTCATGTAGAACAACGACCGGTCATCACTCTGGCTTGTATTACATTGCGGCGCAAACTGGCAAGTAATTGACTTACAGATAAAAAATGGCCCAAACCCTCTTTAGTTAAAGAGGGTTTGGGCCATTTCGGTAGCATTATGTCATTAACGCTATGTCATCAACGCTATTTCATTAGCGCCACAGCTTCCATGTCTAGCTCGATGTCCGTGCAGCCTTTAGCGCAATAAATCCCTGGGGCTTTATTATTTTTTGGTGCCTTTTTGGTATTAGGCGGCAATAGAAGTGTTAGCGGTTTATTGCAGTCGGTGCAAGTCGCACTATTGCCTTTTAGCATGCGCTTAATCAGGTTTTTTTGCTGGTTAAACGACACAAGTGTCGGGTCGTTAACCGCCGAAAAATCGAGTTTTTGGATATCGCTCATGTTAGTTCCTATCTTTATCACTTATCTCGCGGTGAAGCGTGATAAGCCTATTATTTAATTTGGTCTACTGGGCGCCAGCGCTGTAATGCTACGGGAAGGCTAACACCTTGTGCCGTTAATAAATTCACTCGAGCTAAATAGGCTGCACCGTGCATTAAATGCTTGGCCAAATCGACGGCGTGACGTTGAGTGTAATCATCTAAATAGCTGCCTTTAGCCCACGCATTGAATGCTCCAAGCGAAGGACCGGCCCAAATTTGATAATCCATCTCGCGACCCACTTCACCCGTGTTTGACCAGCGACTTGATAAGCCTAAATACCAACGGAAAATCAATGCCATTTTACGTTTTGGATTGTCTTTAGCGCGTTCAATCTGTTTGGGATCTCGTTCATTAAAATGTGCCACAGTGCCGGCCCAAATATCATCAAGGCTTGAGCGAAATACTTGTTTTTCAAGTTTTTCACGCTCGTCGCTTGGTATGGCTTCGATTGAGTCATAGCGAGTATAAATTTCGTATAGTTTGTTGGCGCGCATGGGAAATAATGTGCCGCGTTTGACCACTTGTAACTTAACGCCCATTTCGAACATATCGGCGGCTGGCGCCATCGTCACATCGGCCATTTCTGTGGTGGCCAGTAATTTACGCGTATGTTCGCTGGCGCCGGCTTCCACGCAGGCTTGGTTGATGGAGCCGGTAACAATATAAGCTGCGCCCATATGAAATGTCGCCAATGCAGCATCAGGGGTGCCCACACCACCACCGGCACCGACGCGAAGAGGCGTTTTGTAATTGTACTGCGCTTGCACTTGATCTTTTAGTGCCAAAATAGTCGGCAGTAAGGTGACTAATGGACGATTGTCGGTATGGCCACCAGAGTCGGCTTCTGCGGTAATATCATCTGCCATTGGCACTAATTGCGCTAATGCCATTTGTTCAGGTGTAATCAAACCGTCATCAACCAGTTGTTGGAGCATTTTTACTGGCGCGGGTTGCATAAACTTAATCGCTACTTCAGTACGGCTGATTTTAGCGATCACTTTATTGTCGATTTGAATATCACCGTGAACGTCACGGCTTAAGCCTGCTGCGCGGTAATAGACAATTTGAGGGGTTAACCCCAAAAATGCAGATGCTTCGACGGTACGTACTTTATGCTTCAAAAATAGCTCGACACTGCCACGCTCTAGTGCGGGCTCACTCGGGCTGTGAATTAAATTAAACGCATAAGGGCCATTAGGCAGCGCCGTTTGAATGCGCTTAATGGCTTGTTCAACTCGTGATGGAATTAACCCCGCTGCGCCAAATGAGCATAAAATACCGGCTTGGCCTAATGCGATAACCAGCTCTTCAGAGGAAATACCATTCGCCATGGCGCCAGCATAATAGGCGTATTTTACCCCATGCACGCGGCGGAAATTACTGTCGCCTAAACTTTGGGTGCCAAGGGCTGGTGCAAAGGCGCTGACAGGTAGCGCATGGGCTGCTACGGCATCGGTCACCACTTGAGCCTGTTGCGCCACACCTAAGCCTTGCTGTGTATCGTTAACCACATAACATGGTTGCGATAAATCTTTGAGCTTTTTGTTCATCCCAGCGTGATCAAAACAGCTGTTTTGCAAGCTAACTTGCCATGGCCAAGGTGAAAGCTTTTCGTGTTGTAATTGAGTTGACATTATTTTTATTTCCTTGAAAAGCGAGCGGCTAAGCTTCTTCAATACAAATTGCGATATCTTTGACTTCGTAAATACGCAGGCCATCTTTACTTAAATTGGCATCACCAATAATGATGCGTTTACCGTGTTCATCTTTAATGGCACTGATATGAACATCGAGCGACATTTGTTTGTTTAATGGATTAATCTGACCGCGATATTTCCATTTTATATCAGATAATATCTGCCCAAATTTCGGGTTAGTGAAACCTTTACCTAAGTCTGTACTGATGGCGTAAGTTTGCATTAACTCGATGATAGCTTCAACGCCTAATGAACCTGGCATTACCGGATCTTGATGGAAATGGAATTGGAAGAACCAATCACTTGGATCAATCGTGCGAGATGCCGACAAATAACCGTTACCATATTTACCGCCTTTAAGCACCATTTCAGCCGTGTCGATAAAGTTAAGTTGGCCACCGGCTAAACGATAATGTGGCTGGTGGGCAGGAGCATTGAATAATCGCGACTGCTTATCCAGTAAGTTGACGCTGACATCTGCAGCCACATTATTGTCGAGGTGCCATGGCTGGGTTATTTTGCCATTATCTATGCCGAGCTGATTTTTAAGTGCGTCACCTTTAAAGTAGCCAAATACTGCGCTGCCGGTGTAAAACGGCTCGTTATCGACGCTTAGCTCAAACGTGAAGCTTTGAATAATATTACTGCCAGCGATGACAGTAGACAGCAAACGTGAGTCATTGACGATAGTTTTGCCGCGTAAATCGACTTCGCGCAGCAGGGTGCCGTGACCATCTAAGTTGCGGAAAAACAGTTCTTGCCCAGGAAAACCAAGAGTGGTGCCCATGTAGCCGGAAATAAAGCCATTAGGTTGTAATGAAATCTCCATTAATACCGAATAAGGCATTACCGTCTGGTGGCTGTTGTTAGCAAAGTACCAGGCATCTGCCGGCACTTCGTATTCAGCGATACAAGACGATGGCTTTTTCAGTTCGCCGCGCTTACCGTTAATGTCAACCACGCGAGTGGTTAACTGTAAATCGCCACAAGGCGTGCGCGGTGGGATCAGTCCGCGGTAGATACTAAAGTCAGGCCCGAAGCATTTTTCGATATCGCCAGTGGCAAATTCGAACATATGGTATGGCGTAAATGGCACGGTATCGGGTACGCGGTTGGCATACTTTGAATCGGCGCTTACTTGTGGCGCCTCAACGTGTTTAAGTGGAATAACGCCCTTGTTACTTGGGGCATTTAAATCTGGAACTTGCGCCATTAATGGGGCTTTGTTGGCAATATGTTTGCTGCTAGCGTTTGAATTTACAGCAGGGCTAGTGCCTGCTGTATCTAACGACAGAAGCGGGTAACGAGTGCATTCAGCTTCTTCTTTAATCATCACCCCAAGATTTTGGAAATCAACCACCACCTTGCCATTGAGCAAAATATCAATATTAGCTTTGGCGTAGGGACGAGGATGAACACCTATTTCGGTGACCTCCATGCGATAAGTCAGCTCAGCGGTTTGTGGTAACACTTGGCCACGACAACGCACTTTTTGTGAGGCATTTTCCAGTGGCTGGAAGCGACCATTGTCAACCAGAGTGTGCATCCCAATGTGGACCATAAAGAATTGCAGTAATTGACCACAACCTTCTGCCATTAACGAGCCAGCCATGACTTGGTCGCCTTGGAAATGACACGGGAAATACCAGTGATCTGGCGCAATGTGTTTATGACCTTCAAGTAAGCCTAAGCCCCACGCGCCACCGTGCACTTGAAGCTGGCTAACACGCTCAATCATTAAGAACTTTTCTGAGGCAAAACAAAGCGATTTTTGCAGCCCATTTTGCAGTTGGTGACCAACATGTTCACCGCCAAAACAGCTGCCAATATCAGCGGTTAATAAATGATGAATTTGGCCATAGTCAAACGCCGTTTGGTTACAATGCAGTAATGGTGTAAAGGTTGGTTTATTCGGATTATTAAGTACTTGTTGACGAAGTTTGATTTCCTCTTCGGTATGGATCACCCCTTTCCCATCGGCCAGTTCTTGGTCGGTAAAGAAGCCTGCGCAGCCGCCATCCATTTTGAGGATCATCTTGTCGCCAACAAAGCATTCGTACGAGAAGAAGAATAATAGCGTGTCGCCATTGCTGGCAAAGTTGTTGATTTTAATGTCGTAACGCAGGGTATCGCCGCCGCGAGGTAAATCAGCTAAGAAGGTCAGGGTGCAATCAAGTAATCGATAAACCCGCTCACCCTTGTTTTCAAAATCGATGCCTAAATAACTGATCAACATTAAATCGCACTGACCTGATTCAACGGCTACAGCCCAAGGGATTTGACCATCGACTAAGTAGGGCGCATCAACCGGGATGTCGTATTCTGTGGTCATTGAACAGGGTTGGTATTGATTTATGGTCGCATCAAGTTTAGTGACGCGCGACACCAATAAATAGTCGGTGGTTGGCAGTCTTACTCGGCGAGAATAACTGTCGATAATGGCGTAATCTGGACCAAATACCTTGGCAATATCACCTTCAGCATACTCGACTAAATCAGCGTAGTTCCAAATACATGGTTTGTCTGCCGGCGTCGGCGCGGTGTAAGCAGGTACGAAGGCATGATTGGGCTGGATTAACTGCGCAGGCATAGCTGTTGAGGCGTTAACGTCAATATTTACAACAGGCTGTGAAGCAACTGAAGCCAGAGGCGCTGGCTGGGCGGTAAAACCGGCCAATTGAGATCGTAATAAACTGTCGGCCACTTTCAAGCCTGCATCTCGGCTGGCTAAATAAGCTAAATGCGCTTGTTGTGCTAACCACTGATTTTGTTGAAATGCCGTTAAATGTGCAGGTGGAATCGTATGATTTGTCATACAGGCAACCCTTGGTTGCTTTGGAATCGTTTTATCGGGCATATTTTCTGACATAAGAGGCTCGGCGATATTCTCGCTATTATTGACGCTAAGAAGGCTATTATCACGAATAGTTGGTTGCTTACTTTCAATGGTGTTGACCACCGTTGGGGCGATATCAGCACATTGATTGATAATACTGTCGAGCGCATCAAGTGGGCTGTCGATAATGTGTTGGTAAATATCGCGACCACCTAAACTGACTTGCTTAATTAAACTTAACCTACTGCCTGTGGCTAATTGTTGAGTTAAATTATTGCTCAGTCGAGTATGCAATGCTTGTTGTTGCAACGCACAAACCGACAAATTCACTTGCGAGTATTGTTTTTCACTATTGGTGAAGACACTGGCATTGATAGACGTTTTATCGATGTGACGTGTTTGCACTAAAGCGTGCAGTAAACTGGCCATGCCAGAGGCGGCAAAGGTATGACCGAGAATGTCATGGGCTTTACAGATTAGCGTCGCCGAATTAGCGCTTGTCGATGCATCCGCTATCCCTTGGGCAAACTGCTGGCCTTGCTCTGAGAATAAGCATTCCGGCGCTTGGTTTAACTCGATAAGGTCTGCCGCAATGGTGGCGGGCGCTTGCGACAATGGGTCAAAATGAATGCTGTCGATACTGGCATAACTGTGAAGATTAGAGTGAAGGGTAGTGTGTGCGGCATTGGTTTGTTGCAGCACTAGCGCGCCAGCCCCTTCGCCTACTAGCCAATCAGTTGAGCCCAAGCCTTTGGCATTAAGTTTAGCGGTATTGAACAACATGTTTTCAATACTGCCAGACAGATCCACGGCGGCAATAACGATCGCATCTAAAGGCTCTTGTAACGAGCCAAGGGCAAACAAGTTTTGTGCCACATCAATACAGCGATTAACTGACTGCTCGCCCGCTGAAATGGTAAATGCTGGACCATTGAAATCCCATATCGAGGCGATCCGCGACGCCATAATATTGCCAATAAAGCTGGTGTACTGGTTAAGCTTGGCAGCATCTAACACACTGTCCATTGCAATCGCTTCTAAGCTGTTATATTCCGCACTGGATAACTGGACCCCTTGGGCATTAAGGCTTTGAGCTATTTGGCTGTGTAAGTTAACTCGTCCGCGAAATTGGTGTAACTCAAGTTCGGTTTCCATGGCGACTAACACGGCGACTTTGCTGCCTGGTGTTAGCTTGGCATCGACAATGGCTTCATTGGCTATTTTGATTAACAGCAGCTGTTGAGAGATCAGCCGGTCATCTTCATTAGGCGGCACTTTAAAACGTAAGAAATCAAAATCGAATTGATCAATATACGCGCCCTGTGGTACTTGATTAATGCCATATTGGGCCAATAACTCTGGGTGTTTGTCTAAGCCTTTCCAGCGCTTGCTTGGCAATGGGATAAACAGTGCTTGCTTGGCGATGATGTTATCAGCCAGTGCATCGATACTGCTGCATTGGCCAAAATGCGCGGCCATGCCGGTAATGTGCATGGGTGTTTGTGCGTCAACTAATGCGCTGTTATTAGATGGGCTACTATGGTGCAAAGTCTTGTTAGCGACGGCTTGAGCCGGAGCTTGATATGACTCAATCAGTAAATGGGCGTTACAGCCGCCAAAACCAAATACCGATACCCCCGCATGGCGGGCTTTATTGGCTGCTTTATCGGGCCAAGGCAACACCACGTTTGGTAAGGTTGCTTGACCAAATAAGCCATTAGGCGAGGCGATAGGCGCACTAATATTAATACTCGGTGGCAACACGCCTTGGCGCATCGCAAAAATCATTTTCATGATCCCGGGCATGCCTGCGGCGGTGAGTAAATGGCCTAAATTGGATTTTGCTGAACCAATCAGTGGTGTCGCGCTGCCTTGAAGCTTATCTTCAAAAAACCGCTCCATTGAGGTGAGTTCAACTTTGTCTCCTAATGGCGTACCGGTTGCGTGACATTCAATCACTTCAATACTGGCGGGGGTAATACTTGGGTCTATTGCCGCTGCATCGCGATAAGCACGTTCAAATGCTTGTACTTGGCCTTTACTGTTTGGGCTTAACACAAACTGGCCTTTACCGTCGTTTGATAAGCCGATACCACTGACTAAAGCGTAAATATGGTCGCCATCACGCTCAGCATCTTCAAGACGTTTAAGCACTAATACCCCAGCACCTTCGCCAGCGAACAAGCCTTTACTGTTTTGATCAAACGGAGCTGAAATGCCGTGGTCGGGATAGGCGTGAAATATCGAAAATCCCATATTGATAAAGAAGGGATCGGCACCTGACACTGCGCCGGCAAGCATCATGTCTGCTTTGCCAGTATGCAAGTAATCGCACGCCAGTTTTAAGGCGTAAACCGAGCTGGCACATGCCGCATCTAAACTGAGCTGCGTACCACCTAACCCCAGAGCATCGGCAACGATTTTTGAGGCGTTATGGGCAATGGCACCATTACGCAAATTAACGGTCTGAGCTGTCGCATGTGCATTAGTTTGTGGCTGCTGGTCAACAGATTGCTGGTCAACAGATTGCTGATCAAAGTGCTTATCATAGCGCTCATTAAAAGAATGCAGGCTGAAGTTTGGCTGTTGTAGTTTGGTTTGTAGGGCTTTTTCTACCGCACTATGATAAAGCGGCACAAATAGCTCGTTAGATTTTGCCGTAGGAAATGATAAGGTTCCCATGACAATACCTGTGCGTTTGAGCAAGCTATTGTCTAGAGCAATACCCGCATCCGTTAAAGCATTACGCGCAGTGTCGGTTGCCCACAAGAAGCTTTCATCTAAACCATCAAAGGCGTCACTCGCAATACGATATCCGTTTGGATTAAAGCTAAATCCTTGGATATAACCGCCTTTATCGCAATAAAACCGGTCTGACTCGCCTTGAACGCCCAAGTAGTCACTCGGTGAAGCATTGAGTTTGTTGGCACTGATTTGGCTGCGTGAGTCTTTTTTTTCTAATAAATTTTGCCAAAACGATGCAGGAGTATCCGCATCTGGATACTGATTGGCTAAGCCAACAATGGCTATTTTAGGGATCGCTTGAGAACTCAATGAGGTTCTCCTTCTAATGATGTTTCACTATTACGAATGAGAGATGAGCCGTCGGCTAACGCCGCCTGCTGGGATAATGTGTTAATCGTATCGTTAAGGCTGCGGATAAAGGGGCTTAATGACATCGGCACTCGATGAGTGATTAATTGCCCCAGACATTTAAGTAAACTGCTAATATCGTCGCCGCCTTTTGCATTAACAGCCATCGCATTGACTTTTGCATGGACCTTCGCTGGAGACGAATCGCTACTCTGAGCATTGATTTTATCAATTAAAGTGGTTATTTGACGATCTGCACCGACTTCAACAAACAAACGACAGCCATGGTGGCGAGCTTTATGGATCAATTGAGTAAAGTCCAATTGATGACAAAAGGTATCGGCTATCGATTGGGCAATGGCGTGTGAGGTTAACGCAACCGGATCTGCCTCGGCGGCTGAGATAAACTGTAATTGGTGGGGTAAATTTTCCACAAGCGGTTGCTGATAAAATTGGCTAACAGACGTGGTAATATTCAGTGCCGCAGGTGTGTGCATAGCGGTGACGCGATTAGCCGCAATGCCGCGTTTACCCGCCTGTTTTAACAAGGCTTTACAACTGGATTCACAGCCAGCGATAACGCAGGTATCACCTTGGATAATGGCAATATAAGCCCGCGGATGATCCGCTAAATGGGGCGTGAGTTCATCGATGCTCGCACGAGTGACAAAGCTGTTCCACACAATGGTTTCGTCATCGGCTAATTGCCATTGCTGGCGAACACAGCGGAGCTCGCCAGAAATATCTTGGCTAAAAATACTGCTGTTTTGCGTCGCGGCAATCATGCGATGCGGTGCCTGCCATACGTTTAAACTGGCCCACATGGCCGCTTCACCCATGGAGTAACCCAAAGCAAAGCGGGGCTCAATGGCAAACTCTTGCTGCAACAGTTTAGTTAATACATAACTGGCTCCAACGCCGGCAATCGCCAATTGACTGAGACTCATCTGTGCTGCACGGCTGTTATCTGCGCCATAGAGATATTCAGTTTGTAACATCGATTGCATGTCACCTTGGTTTTCAAGTTCGGCATATAAATCCGGGAAAACCAGTCCCAATTGACTAAGCATGTTTGGATAGACGGTGCCTACGCCGGGATAAACAAAACTTAAGCCATGATGACCAAGCGGCGCTGAGTAAAAGCAACTGCCGGCAGGGGTTTTATATTCTATGGCTGCATTTGAGCTTTGGGCAACATTTAGGGCAAGATTGCCACTAGCCGCCATCATTGTCATCATGGCGTTGACTTCTTGCACTAATCCACTGCGGTCCGCTGCCATTAATACCAAGGCTAGGGGCGCATCCGTTTGATAATCTACCAATGTGGTGTTGATAAGCTTGAGTAGGCTAAGGTCGTCAGCAGTTGAGTTTAACTGCGTAGAAAAGTCCATCAGCTTAGTGCGTAATTGCGTTAATGAAGCTGCGCAGAGTGGCAACCATAAACGCTGAGTATTGATCAATGTTTTGGCGGCGATTAGCGCACGTCCTTGGGTTAGGATCATTGCCTGAACACCCGCGGCCGCTGGATAACATAAGGCCGCCACCCGATTTTGGTGCAGTGTGCTAAACCAATATTGACTGTTGCTGTTGTCTTTGGATGGTATACAGCGACTGGCGATAGACTCGACCAGGGTTACCATTGCCGTCAGCGTTGTTTGTGGATGAGTGCTGGCATGAGTACCAGCATTAGCACTAGCACTAGCACTAGCACTGGAAGTAGCACTAACATTAGCACTAACATTAGCACTAACATCTAAACTGCCATCTAGCGCGACAATCTGCGGCTGAGCATGCAGACGTTTTGCATGGGCAAGGGCGAGTGTTACCGCCTCAACTTGATTGTCGCCAACTGCAATGCCGTTGATATAAGCATGAGCATGCACGCCGTGTTTAGCGGCAATTAATCCCGGCATTATCCACAGTCGATCGCCAATATTGACCATGACATTGTGGGTGGATGATAGCGTCTCAACGCTGTGTAATAACGCCAATTCAAAGCCATCGACACGTTGAGTGTCGATGGCAATAAAGTGCTCATTTACCGAGTCAACATCAGGCTTGCTTAGCAACAATGCCAAGCGCATTGGCTTGGTTTGTTGCTCCGCAATACGCTCACTAATACTGCTCTGCGTTATATTGCTTGATGCCGTCACACTGTTTCCTTGCTGTGGTGAGAAAGTTCAGCACCAGCAGCTTGATGTGCAATAAATGCCCCATTCAAACTTTTGCTAATGGTCACTTTAGCGTTGAGCATTTGGCAACTCAGGCGACCATCTTGATGATATAAACTCACGTTAGCGATTAGCATTCTGCCACTGTGTTTAACCACATTCAGTTGAATATAACCTTTATCACCATTAGCAAATGGCCAAGCGGTGACACATTCACCGGTTGATGACGGTAAACTTGCGGCACCGTATTTCAGTCTCGCCCATACCAGCATGGCTTGTAGCAGCAAATCTTCAGCGAAAATTTGGCTGCCACCTAATGCCGATGACGGGATAAAACCTTGGCAGTCTGCGGCATTAATCTGCGGCAATTGCACTCGGCACAGTAGCTGAGCATCATCAAATGCTAGCACCTGATTTATCCCTTGCAAACGCGGGCCATGAAACAAGGTTCCGTTTTGATACAGTTCAGCCCCTGAGTTCAATGGCACCATGTGCGACCACTTTGTCAGACTCGCTGTATCAATCGCTGGCTTGGTGATCTCAGTTGCCAAAATGGCACTATTGATCACCAATGTCGCTTGGTATTGCGGTTTCATCGCTGCACTTGGCTCATTGAGCAGACGAGAGGAGATCTGCGCGCTGATCCCAGCCTCCGTTTGGCTTAGCTCAAGTTGCAACAAATGTGGCTCATTGGTGTCAAAAATGACCCCTTTAAGCAATTTATAATCAGCAATACTCACTGGCACACGGCATAAGGTTTCGGCCGCATCACGCATCCATTGCATGGCGCATACTGTCGGCAATACCGGATTGCCAGCAATACAATGGTCGCTAACAAAAGGCATTTCAGCCGGAGTTAAGACTCGAGTCACCGTCTGACTGATAATATCAGCAGTCGATGTCCTAATCGTAAATACTTTATTAGCAGATGCATTAGCAGCAAATTTTAGCGAACCCTTGGCCATAAGCAAAGCGTCCGCATTAGGCTTTTTTGCAGCATGATCCTGTTCTGACGAGCCTTGCATATCAGAGCCAATGAGCAGTTGCGCCCCTTGTTGGCTTAATAAACTGTGGGCAAATAACTCGGCACCCGTTTGTAGCGGAATAACGTAAACGCCACGTTCAACAAACATTTTCTTTAATGCTGAACTGACCATACCGCCATCCCAAGGGCCCCAGTTAAAACTCATCACTTTAGCGTGCGCTAACGTGTGCGCCAGTTTCAGGGCGGTTTTATTGAGGATTTCATTGGACATCGCATAATCACTCTGACCGCTATTACCGTAAAAAGCGGCAGCCGATGAAAATAGCGCAATAAGCTTAATCTGTTGTGGGTCGAGTGCGTTAAGGATACTCGCAAGCCCAGTCACTTTGGTGTGGTAGACGCGGTTAAGCTCATCCAAGGTTTTGTCTTGAATATGCTTGTCGGCTAACACACCGGCGCCGTGGATAATGCCATTAATGGTTAATGAGTCGCCCTTAGCATTAGTCAGGTTTTTAAGGCTAGCAGCTACCGCTGTGGCATCGCTGACATCCATCGATACATATTGGGCACTGGCACCGACCTTGCCAAAAGCGGCTAACGCACGATCGATTTCTAGGCTGCTGCTTATCGGCCACACTAGCGCATCAATCTGTTTTGGCGTGGGTTTATTACCTTGCGATTGAATATAAGCAATGGCAGCGGCTTTTAACTCAGAGGCTTGCTTGCCTTGAGCCCAAACCGGTAAGTCGCTAGCAAAATGTTGGCTGCGACCTGCTAACACAAAATGTGATTGGCACTGTTTGGCTAAGGTGAGGGCGCATTCAAACGTTACGCCTTTTGCGCCGCCAGTGACCAAAATAGTGTCATTACGATCAAGTGTTGCTGGCGCAAATTGCGCGCTGG
This sequence comes from Shewanella sp. CAL98-MNA-CIBAN-0140, assembly GCF_040309905.1. NCBI lineage: Bacteria > Pseudomonadati > Pseudomonadota > Gammaproteobacteria > Alteromonadales > Shewanellaceae > Shewanella > Shewanella sp. CAL98-MNA-CIBAN-0140. Next base: position 1,315 of record NZ_JBEOPI010000057.1, on the reverse strand, counting down.
CATTGGCTGCAACTAATGTCACTCGGCCTTGCTGACTGATCCCCACTTCGTTAATGCGATCTTCGCTTGCATTGGCACCATCGATATCAAACAACTCTGCTACGATAGCATCAGCAAAGGCGCTTGCATCAAGGTTATTAGCAATGTCTAAGGCGCGGCAAAACACCTGTGGCCACTCATGGCTTAAGGTTTTGCTAAGCCCAGACAAGGCTGCTTGGTTAAGTTCTGCTGTCGCTAATTGGCTATTATCTAAGTAGCCAAACCCACCGTCTAAACGACTCACAGTAAAGTAGCATAAGCGTGAAGATGTTGGCTTAGCGAATTCTGGGTGCAGATGCTTGGCCCATAAAAATGCATTGTCGACCGCAGCTTTAGCGGCAACCGTGCACGACATTAATTCGCTGCTGTTGGCTGTGGCTTGCGGCTGCAAATGAACAAAGCCCGCAATGGCCTGTTCAGCACCAATGTCGGCCTTAATATCGGCAATGACCTTGGCAATTTGTGCATCATCAATGCTATTCAAGGTGTAGCTTTTAATATCACTGCTTAATGGCGAATGCGCCACACTGATGGTTTGTGGGTGACGAATAACGGCGACGGTTAATCCCTTTGCATTGAGCTTTTCAGCCAGTAAACCTGCGTTGTGGCCATCGTCTGTGATGACAATACAAGTTGCTGTTGAAAAACAATCTAGGAGTTTATCCGCCGCTGGTAACTTTTTTAGCGCTACCTCGCTATGTGGAGGTAATGTTGTGGTGTCTAATTCAAGCTTGTTTGCGCTTAATGCTGGGGTTACTACTTCGGCAACTATGCCAGCAGCAGGCAGCTTGGTCTGCATGTAGCTGACAATTTCACCTAAGGTGCGACACTCGGCTAAATCTTCAGGGTTTAGCTCTGGTAAGCCTGGCAGCTCATCTTGCACTGTGCCTAAAATCTCGACGCGTTTGATTGAATCGATACCTAAATCGGCTTCCATGTCCATACTCAGTTCAAGCATTTCAGCAGGGTAACCGGTTTTGTCGGCGACCACGCTTAACATCGTACGCTGGACGTTTTCTGCGCTTAAGCTGGTTGATTCAGGTGCAGCAGTGATAGACCCTGCTGTTGCTGTTACCGATGTTGATCCTGTTGACGCTGCAGTAACCGTGTTGGCTGCAGGCAGTTTGGTCTGCATGTAGCTGACAATTTCACCTAAGGTGCGACACTCGGCTAAATCTTCTGGGTTCAGTTCTGGTAAACCTGGCAGCTCATCTTGCACTGTGCCTAAAATCTCGACGCGTTTGATTGAATCGATACCTAAATCGGCTTCCATGTC
>NZ_JBEOPI010000056.1:0-19209 GCF_040309905.1 Shewanella sp. CAL98-MNA-CIBAN-0140 | reverse complement strand
TAACGTTTTAGTATTTATGCGTTGCGCTGTTTGCAAGGCATAAATCGCTTGTTGGACTTGGCCGATGCCTAGTCAAAATTAATTGGCATGCTTCATGCTATAGGAATTTGCTTTTTTTGATGCTGGCTATGGGATACAGAGCAGTTTTGGACTGTTGATATTGAGTAGCAGGTAAGTTTTTCATTGAAATTCCTTTTCATTTTATTTTTCTATCTTACATCTTTAAGCCTAACGGTTTCAATGAGGATTATGAACTCAATTGAAGCCTCATTTGGCTCCGCGCAGCGGCTTAGTTCAACGCCGCATTAAGCGGATTAAAATTGTTGGTTATAATGTGAGGTACGAACGTAACCAACTGTTTTAATTCCGTTTAAATGCCTTGTTATATTTTTTTTACTGCGTAACTCTCTGCTTTTTTATATGATGTTTGGAATTGCTTCGGTAGAAAACTTAGCATTGTATTTTTCAAAAGATCTACTGCCAACTCTCCTCCTTTTTTGTCACTAAATTCCCATGCATCAGTTGCACTTGTACTTGATGCATAACGGATAACATCTTCAAGTAATGAACGCACTGAACTAAATGCTTTATCTGATTTCATTCGCTCTAGGTTACAAACAATCGCATTGTTTATATTTAGATTACTAACATCTGATGATGGACTTGCATCTAGCAGTAATAGTTCATTCTCACCGCTATATTTCCACTTTGTTGTGTTTTCAAAAGCTTCAATAGCTTCTACAAAAGAGTTATCGCTATAACACCAATCTGTACCACTAATGCTAGTTACAACATTTAAATCAGGGTACTTATGCTCTGGCCAATATGCACCATAACCACAGCAAAAAATATTAATATGTTCTTTTGAACGATGATGTAAATAGCTTAGTGAAGCAAGAATCTCTTTTTTACAAAAGTCAGTATTTGGATTGCAAAAGAGAATAGCAACGAGTGTATGTTTTTTGATTTTACTATTGATTTCTTGCATTGCATTAGATGTTACAGGGTCAACAGAATCAAAAAATTTCATCTTTATAGGTAGAGATTTAAGATCTTTATTTACTGATTCTACGATATCTTTATAGCAAATTGCATCGATCATGTATTACTGACTCCTGAAAAATATAACGTTTTAGTATTTATGCGTTGCGCTGTTTGCAAGGCATAAATCGCTTGTTGGACTTGGCCGATGCCTAGTCAAAATTAATTGGCATGCTTCATGCTATAGGAATTTGCTTTTTTTGATGCTGGCTATGGGATACAGAGCAGTTTTGGACTGTTGATATTGAGTAGCAGGTAAGTTTTTCATTGAAATTCCTTTTCATTTTATTTTTCTATCTTACATCTTTAAGCCTAACGGTTTCAATGAGGATTATGAACTCAATTGAAGCCTCATTTGGCTCCGCGCAGCGGCTTAGTTCAACGCCCACTTAAGGGGCAAAATAGAGTTGGCTAAAATAGGTGAACGGAGTGAACAAAACAGCCAACTTTATTTTGTCCCTCTTTAAGTTCTTGTTGAACGAAGCCGCTCGGCGGCAGAAAAGATAAAAACACATCTTTAGCCCCATCATAAATACTTACTAGACCCTGCCTACCTTGGCAGCTATCTAGGAGTATTACTATGAACGATCACGAACAACAACGCTTTGATTGTCTTTATCAACAACATCTTACCAATTTAACGCTCCAAGGCAAGCGACCCGCCACCATCGATGCTTATAGCCGTGCAGTTAGGCGTATTAGTGCTTATTTTGACTGCTGTCCTGACAACCTTTCAACCAATGATTTAAAACGCTACTTTGCTGATTTAATTGCCTCTCACTCCTGGAGTACCGTAAAACTCGACCGTAATGGATTACAGTTTTTCTACCGGTATGTCCTTAACCAACACTGGGAGTGGCTGAGTATTGTTAAGCCACCACAGGTCAAACGCTTACCCGATATTTTGACCCCTGCCGAAGTATCTATCGTCATTAGTCTCACCCATAAGCTGCGATATCAAGTGTGCTTTTTAACCTTGTACAGTATGGGATTGCGCCTCGGTGAAGCGATTTCATTACAGGTTGGCGATATTGATTCAGCTCTGATGCAGGTGCATATCCGTGATGCCAAAGGTGGCAAGGATAGGCTAATACCCTTACCACAGCGCACATTGTTAGCGCTGCGATATTACTGGCAAACTCATCGTCATCCTCAGCTTTTATTTCCTGGTAAAGACGGTAAACCTGACTCACTAATGGACCGTGGTGGCATTCAAAAGGCGATGAAAAAAGTGATTAGCGACTGCAACATTCACAAATCCATTAGCCCACATAATTTACGCCACAGCTATGCCACTCATCTGCTCGAACAAGGTCTCGATTTACGCTCAGTACAGCATTTACTCGGTCACAACAGCCTTAACACCACAGCCCGTTACACCCGCCTCACGACGATTACGAGAAAAAATACAGCCTTGTCGGTTAACCAGCTCACCAATAGTTTGGTGTTAAAGTGGGAGTGTGACATATGAAGTTTATCGATATTTTACGTGACCATCTTGATGCGTTTAATCGAGCTTATGATGGCAACATCACCCCATCAATGCGCCAAGCCATTAATGCCATGCTCAGCTGCCGCTCTAACACCCAAAGAGCCAGCCACTGGGCTTGTCAGGAGTGCTCGCATACCGCTGACCTTCCGCTGTCATGTGGTCATCGCAGTTGCCCTCAATGTCAGTACAACACCACGGCAGATTGGTTAGCTAAGCAACAGGCTAAACTGTTGCCTGTCGATTACTTTATGGTGACATTTACTTTGCCATATGAACTGCGTGTTGTTGCTAAATATCACCCAGAAGCGCTCTATCCAGCCATATTCTCCGTCGCTGCCAGTGTGCTCAAAGACTTTGCGCTTAACTCACCTAAGCTTGCTGGTGATATTGGTTTTACCGGCGTACTGCATACCCACAGCCGGCGACGGGATTTACATCCGCACATTCACTTTATTATTCCAGCGGGCAGTTTTAACAAAACCCAAAAGCACTGGAAAAAGAACAAGGGTAAATACCTGTTTAACGCCTTTAATCTCGCCAACGTCTGGCGTGCGCGCTTGCTGGAGTATTTGGCAAAACTAAATCTCACACTGCCAACCTCACTGCCCAAAAAGTGGGTGGTAGACTGCCAGCATGTGGGCAAAGGCTTGCCTGCGTTGCAGTATCTATCACGCTATCTTTATCGTGGTGTACTGCCCGACAAAAGCATCGTCAGTCATGTCGAGGGTCAAGTGGGTTTCGAGTATGAAGACAGCCAAAACAAATCGAAGAAAGTCCGTACTCTACCCGCCACAGAATTTCTCTGGTTAATACTGCAACACGTATTGCCGAAGGGATTAAGACGAGTAAGAGACTATGGATTGCTCAGAGGCAATGCCAAAAAGCTCAGGCAACAAATACAGCTTATGCTAGCAGTTGCAGGGGCAATGTTTCCAATCATTCCCGAGATAAAGCGCAGGTTAGCAACGCGCAGTTGCCCCTGCTGTCAGCAACCAATGCGTTTTATGGGCATAGTGAAACGACCGACAAACTTACGGCTCATAACCTAACGCTGGAAAATAATAAGGATAATGGCTTAATGAATACGATGAAGAGAGATAATTTAAGATACTGAAAATATAGCGTTAAAACAATTAGCCGAGAGGCTAAGGTAGCTTGCTGACTACAGAAAATTAGCACGATAACTATCACATCAAACAGCGCGTTTTCTCGAGCTGTTATTTACATAATAAAGAGTCACTCTCAGGTGTTCGGGCTTGTTCAACACTTGGGATAAGGACGCGGCTTCGCGCGGCCTATCCTTATTAGTTATGTGCCTAATTTGCAGAGTGTTCGATACCATATTTTTTAGTGATATTTTTGAATATAATTTCTGCATTATAACTAAAACCATTTTTCGGCTTTTCTTTGAAACATACAATAGTATTTGATGAACTAGGTTTGGAGATATTATACGTTTGCCCACCAGTTGTAGTAGTTGTAGCATTGCCATATGCGTAATTTCCTGTGCTATAGGCACTTGCTGTTGTATTAGATGTAGTTGGTGTTGTGTAAGTACTATTTGATGTATAGCTATTAGAGTCAACAACTAGAAAGTATTTGTATCCGTTCTCTACCGCCAGTTGAGCACTTCGAAGAAGCGTGAAATCTGAAACGCGCTCTCTACGCGTATAACCGTTACCACGAAAAGATACTTTAAACACATTATCATCTAATTGTGTTTCGGAGTAACCACCGGAAAAACCGTTACTTTGATATGACGTAGAGCACCCTGATAATAGAACCAAGGGTAATAATAGTAAAAGAGGCAGAAATTTCATTGGAATCCTTTTGGCACATAACGCCTTACTAAGCGGCGATAAATTGTTGGCTAAAATTCCGAGGAACGAAGCTAGCCAACTGTTTAGCGTCCGTTTGAGTAACTTGTTACATTGCTTACTTTTTAGAAAGTGCCGTTTTTAATAAGTCTAGAATAGCCAAACTTGAAACAGGTTCTTCTACTTTCGGCTCTTGCGAATTTAAACCAAAGAATTTTTTAGTTAACTCTTCTTTTACTTTATTTCGAGTATCTTCGGGTAATTTTTCTAGATATGGGTCTAATGAAGCTAACTCTAATTCAGAACGTCTATTATGGTTCTCAAGCTGTCTGTGCTTAGCCGACTCTTTTGCTGCGTAAGCAGCTGGAATAGCAAGAATTAATGCAGCACCAATTCTAAAAATGGCTAATTTCCAATCAAAACCGTTGGCTGCTGAGATAAAGATCGTGATGCCTATAACAGCAACCATTGTTATCATTAATCCTAAAGCAATTCGTCTCCAATTATCGGCACTATCTTTTTCTTGATTCGCAATGTTTTTATAGTTACCTGTAATACCAATATTACCGATAATCTGTAATAGATCTGAGGCTTCTGACTTCTTTTGTTCTAAAATGTCTATTATTGCTTGTGCTTCATTTTTTTGTGCATCAACTTGATTTGAAAATGAATCTTTCTGGGTTTCTAATAGCTCTTCAATTTCTTCTTTATTATCTTCTAGTTTTGTATTTAAATTTGAATCGAATTGTTCTGTATATGACTCATACTTCTCTTCTACATCTGAAATTTTTTGTTCGAGTTGATTGTTAAATCCAGTTTCAAAGCCATCGAATTTACTATTGAACTCTTCAAGTGAAGTTTCTATGTTTTCGCTGTACTGATTTACTTCAGCGACAAGGTTTTCTAATGAAAGCTTTTGCTCTGCCGCATCATTTGAAATGTCGGTTACTGAATTTTCTAACTCTTCTTTTGCGTCTTTAATTTGTCTTAGAGTTTGTTCCGTTAGCGATTTAAACTCTAATAATGACTTAGTAAAAGATTGTTTTGTTATAGCAGGCGACTGCATAGGCAAAACGATTAACTGCGACATTGCATTATCGACATGACTAGAAAGGTTATTTAAATACGCGATGTTTTTGCTAGAAATATAGTTATTGAGTTCTGAAATAATACTTTGAATATAACTATTAGTATTATTTAGGTGTCCTTGATTAACAAGAGCAGGTATGACACTTTCAAAACAAACAAGTGCATAACTCTTTAATTGATGAATTCTATCTAGGTGCTCAATGATAGATAAGTCATCAGTTTTTAAACTTTCATCCGTCAATCGTTCTTGCAAATTATCTAGACTTGTATGTACTGCATGACTTTTGAACTTGTCATCCCATTGAGACATCTGAACTCCATTTATTGATAGCAATGTAACGCAAAGCTTTGCGGCAATTTTGGAGCCGCAAAGCGGTGGAAAAATTGTCCGACAACAGCGTCTTGTTATATTTAGAGATCGCCATTGTATGAGATCGGGTTCTTATCGATACCGACATCAATACGGACTTCATTGATAAAGGCGATGGCCAACTGTCGAATTTCGTCCCAATCGTAAGAAGCACTTCCGCCAGAAATCTTTAAGAGTTGGTCTATAAGCTTGTCCTGTGCATCCATCACAGGCTGAGGAGCAAGCATCCCTAGGTAACCGTATACTTGTAGACGTTGCTGATTAAACGAGTCGAACGCTTCAGCCGCCTGGGGAGGCTGAAGTCTACCGGACTGATGAGCATCAAATGCTGCAAGCAATTTTGCCACGCTATCTATAACTGCCCGATAGATAACTAACTTGTCGTTGTGGGTGCGCAGATAGGTATCTTTTAGAATATCGAACTCACGCTTTTTGGCTTCCAACTCCCGGTCGAGCTCGTTCTTCTCCCGATCAAGTATCCGCCGAGCCCAAACCTTCCCTAGCCAGCTAGATAGAGCAAAGATCAGCCCACCCGCAACGCCAATTGAAGCGACGGAGGCGGTGACGACTTTAAAAACATCTGCCCAATCCAATTATTTGACTCCTTGTGAAATATAACAGCTTATTGAACGGCTCGACCGATAAAGCCGACCGTTTAAGTTATTGATTTATATCATCCTACATTTTCTATCTCATTGATGTAAAGCAATTTAATGACTCTTAACCTCCGATATAAAACTTCGATTGCGCGTTAAAAGTGTCGGAATTAAATACTAAAAAAATTAATCACCTAATATCAATAGATTAGGTTTTATCTATTGATTCATCTTTAGCACTTTAGATTGTTTTTTGTACACGTTTTATTGCAATTCATTCAAAACCCATTATAACTGTATGGATGTACAGTACAGATAACATAAAGGGGGACGTTATGGCGGGAGCAGGATATATAGAAGCAATTCGACAACAAATTCGAGTGAGGCATTACAGTTACCAAACTGAAAAATCATACCTTTATTGGAACCGTTATTTTATAAAATATTTTAAGTTTACTGCTGCAAAACATATTTTACCTACACATATTGAACAGTTTTTATGTTTTTTAGCAAACGAACGGCGTGTTTCCAGCAGTACACAACAGCAAGCCCTTTGCGCCCTTGTTTTTGCGTTTAAACATGTACTAGCCATCGATACCGACAATTTGCAGTTCCCGTATGCAAAAGCACCAACTCGAATTCCGCAGGTTTTAAATGATGCAGAGGCCAAACAGGTCATCGACCATTTACACGGTAAATACCAACTGATTGGCTGTTTATTATATGGCGCAGGGTTAAGATTAACTGAAGCTTTAAGTATTAGACTTAAGGATATCGATTTTGAAAATCGAACACTTTTTGTATTTAGAGGTAAAGGTAAAAAAGATAGAGTTTGTATTTTACCTAAAATGACCATTGATCCCATACAGCATCAGATGTGCCACGTGCGAGAGACTCATGCTCACGATTTGTCTCAGGGATTAGGGATGGCTTCATTACCTCCTAGCTTACTCAAAAAGTTTGGAACAAGCGCCAAACAATTACATTGGCAATACCTTTTCCCTTCGGTTCACTGCGTGTCGCATCCTGTTAATGGCTACATATGCAGACATCATATTGACCCAACAACATTTAGAAAGGCATTAAAAAAAGCAGTTCAGAAAACGACGATCACTAAACGCATTACCGCTCATACTTTTAGGCATTCTTTTGCAACAAACTTACTGAGGCGTGGTCACGATATAAGAACCGTGCAGGAATTACTCGGCCATAATGATGTAAAAACAACCCAAATCTATACCCATGTTGCAGGTTTACACCAAACAGGTGTACAAAGCCCAATGGATTACAGTTAAAAGTGATAATTAGCCCGCCTGTGAATAAGTCTACAAGGTAAATATTTTCTAAATTACACCCACAAAAAAGGACTCTTGCGAGTCCTTTCTAATTCATTTTCTGCTTGTTACGTATTAGCTACGCAACCCAATACCGCGCGATATTAAGTAGTAAGCCAGTGTCCATAAGCTGACACAAAAGCCCAGCATAATGGCGATGGATAACGGTACGCTGAGATCAGCAAAACCTAAAAATCCGTAGCGGAATACGTTGATCATATACACCACAGGGTTTAAGCCCGACACACCTTGCCAAAAAGGTGGCAATAACGATAACGAGTAAAATACCCCACCTAAATAGGTGAGTGGCGTAAGAATAAATGTCGGAATAATACTGATATCATCAAAGCTTTTGGCAAACACCGCATTAATTAAGCCACCAAGTGAGAATAACACTGAGGTTAAAAACATGGTTAAAATAACCAAGCTAACGTGATGCAAGGAGATATCAACAAACAACATCGCCACCACGGTAACAATTAAGCCAACGCACAAACCGCGGGCGACACCGCCACCAACGTAACCGGCTATCATCACATAATGGGGTACGGGTGCCACCATGATTTCTTCAATGTTACGTTGAAACTTGGCGCTGTAAAACGATGAGGCCACATTAGAGTATGAGCTGGTGATCACCGACATCATGATTAAACCAGGGGCGATAAACTCCATATAGCTCACGCCGCCCATTTCACCGATGCGGCTACCGACTAAGTTACCAAAAATTAAAAAATATAACGTCATGGTAATCGCTGGCGGTACTAGCGTTTGGATCCAAATACGGGTAAAGCGATTAATTTCTTTGGTTAAAATACTTTTAAAAGCCACAAAATACAGGTGGTTCATTATTTTGACTCCTTGGCTTTCTCTACCCGCTCAACAAACAATTCTTCTAAGCGGTTGGCTTTGTTGCGCATCGACAGTACTTCAATATTGGCTGCGGTCAACTGGGTAAATAACTCATTAATGTTGTTCGATTTAGCCACGTCGACTTCTAATGTGTGGTCATCCGTTAAACGGCAAGTCATGTTGGTTAACTGCGGCGCGGCGTTGAGATGCTTTCGTAAATCGAAAATAAAAGTTTCAACATCAAGCTTACTCAGCAATGCCTTCATGGTCGTACACTCAACCAGTAAACCATTATCGATAATACCTATGGTGCGGCAGAGCATTTCGGCTTCTTCAAGGTAGTGAGTGGTTAAAATAATGGTCACGCCTTGTTGATTGATTAGCTTTAAAAAGTCCCACATTGAGCGACGTAATTCAATGTCTACTCCGGCGGTAGGTTCATCTAAAATCAACAATTTAGGTTCATGCATTAAGGCACGGGCAATCATTAAACGGCGTTTCATTCCACCGGATAGCTCACGTGCTTGCGCGTGGCGTTTATGCCATAAATCCAATTGGCTTAGGTACTTTTCAGCACGCACTAAGGCAACCTCTTTTGGCACCCCGTAGTAACCCGCTTGGTTAACGACTATTTGTTGCACTGTTTCGAACTGATTAAAGTTGAATTCTTGCGGTACTAAACCAATACATAACTTGGCATGTTCGAGTTGCTTATCTATATCAAAACCAAATACCGACACCGAGCCCGCTGTTTTTTGTACTAACGAACTGATGATGCCAATGGTGGTAGATTTACCTGCACCATTGGGGCCAAGCAGAGCAAAAAAGTCGCCTTGCTTTACCGTCAAACTGATTGATTTAACGGCTTCGACACCGCCTTTATAGATTTTTTTAAGGTTATCAATTACTAAAGCATTGGCGTTATCGGCCATGTTGAAATCCTCTACTCGATGAAAACAAAAAATCCCGCCTGTGCGGGAGTCTGGCAAAGAATACCGTATTAATCTAACGGTACCACTTTTGCGATATAAGGCAGGTTGCGATATTGCTCTGCGTAGTCGATACCGTATCCCACAATAAATTCGTCAGGGATGGTAATGCCAATAAAATCGACTAGCACGTCAACTTCGCGACGTTCAGGTTTATCGATTAAGGTACATAATGCTAAGCTTTTAGGCTCACGTAATAACAACATTTCGCGCACTTTATTTAACGTGTTACCGGAGTCGATTAAGTCTTCAACAATCAATACATCACGACCGGCGATGTCTGACTGCACATCTTTAAGTACTTTCACATCGCGAGAGCTGCTCATGGTATTGCCGTAACTTGATACTGCCATAAAATCGATTTCGACATGGCCTTTGATCCGGCGACACAAATCGGCCATAAACACGACTGAACCTTTTAATAAGCCAACCATTAATAAGCGTTCACTGTTGGCGTAATGGGCATTAATACGTTCAGCTAACTGGTCTAGGGTTTTATTGATTTCTGCTTCAGAAATCATCATTTCAATTGTGTGCTTCATAAATCTCTCAATTGTCGATGTCGTCATGTAGCTGAGTATGTCCGTATCCCCAGCGACTCGTTAAGTCGTGGTCAATACCCAAATGGTCAAGTATTCGGGAAACCATGAAGTTTACCAGATCTTGTACTGATTTGGGATTATGATAAAAGCCTGGCGCCGCTGGCATGATGGTCGCACCGTTACGCGTTAGGCTTAACATATGCTCTAAGTGTATGGCACTAAAGGGAGTTTCTCGTGGCACTAATATCAATTGGCCGCGCTCTTTTAATACTACGTCTGCTGCTCTTTCGAGCAAATGATTACTCATTCCGGTCGCCACGGCCGCTAATGTGCCGGTTGAACACGGGCAAATTACCATTTGTTTCGGTGCAGCGCTACCCGATGCTGGCGGCGAAAACCATTCATCCTTGCCTAATACCACTAACTCGCCTTTGGGTGGTTCATCAGAGTTTGCTAACTGTTGTAATAACTGCGCTTTGGCTTTGTCAGGATTGGCGCTGAGTTGCAAACCGTGTTCGGTGGCGAGCACCACACGCGCCGCACTGGATATCATTAAAAAGACTTGGTAATCGGCCGCTAGCAAACATTCCAGCAGCTTAATGCCATAAGGTGCGCCAGACGCTCCGGTCCAGGCGAGGCTGATTGCTTTGGCTTTTTTGGCGTAGGCCATGTTGTCCCCTCTGTTGGTGATAGCGGTTACGCTAACGCCTTAATAATTTGTTGGTGGATACCGTTAAAGCCCCCATTACTCATGATCACCACTGTATCGCCATCGCTTGCGGTATTAGCTACCGAGGCAATAATGTCTTCAATGTTGTGACACACAGTTACCGGGATGGGCGCATTGGCCATACTGGCGTTTATGTCCCAATCAATATTGTCTGCTTGATATAAATAGCCCACATCGGCTAATGCCATCGAATTGGCTAAGGTGTCTTTATGTACGCCGCTTTTCATGGTGTTTGAGCGCGGCTCTAGCACCACAATAATTTTACCATTAGCATTGTTACTGCTAGCTACTTTGGCTCGTAACCCTTGAAGTGTGGTGGCTATGGCCGTGGGATGATGAGCAAAATCGTCATACACCGACACACCATTGACTGTTGCTAATAGCTCTAAACGACGCTTTGGTGGACTAAATTGTGTTAGCGCTTCAATGGCATGGTTTGGTACTACGCCCACATGGCGTGCTGCCGCTATCGCCATAATGGCGTTTTCAATATTGTGTTGACCTATCAAAGCCCAGTTTAATATCCCCTGCGATGTGCCATTTAACAGCACCTCAAACTCATGGCCATCGTCGGCAATAGTACGCGACTGCCAAGCACTCGGTTCACCTTGGCTCGCTGAAGGCGTGACGGGATGATGGGCGACATCCGTGGCTATGGTTGCGGCTTTAGAATAAATTTCTTGTTCGCTCCAACAGCCCATATCAATCACTTGTTGTACCGCTTCAACATCGCTAGGCCAAATCACCTTGCCTTCGCCAGGTACCGTTCGAATAACATGATTGAATTGGCGCTGGATAGCCGCGAGATCGGCAAAAATGTCGGCATGATCAAATTCAAGATTATTGATCACTAGCGTACGTGGATGGTAATGAACAAACTTAGAGCGTTTGTCAAAAAAGGCGCTGTCGTATTCATCGGCTTCAACCACAAAAAATGGCGAATGACCTAAACGAGCTGATACGCCAAAGTTTTGCGGCACGCCACCAATTAGAAAACCGGGTTGATAACCGCAATATTCAAGGATCCACGCGAGCATGCTTGAAGTAGAGGTTTTACCGTGGGTACCAGATACAGCCAAAACCCAACGTTCTGGCAAAATATGTTCAGACAAAAACTGCGGTCCGGAAGTGTATTTTATGCCGCGATTTAATACGGCTTCAACACAAGGATTGCCCCGGCTCATGGCATTACCAATAACCACTAGGTCTGGTTGATTGTCGCCTTCTTTGCCTAATTGCGCAGGATCAAAGCCTTGAATTAGCTCGATACCTTGCTGTTCAAGCTGGGTGCTCATCGGCGGATAAACATTGGCATCGCTACCCGTCACTTTGTGGCCCATTGCGCGGGCAAGCAGGGCTAAACCGCCCATAAAAGTGCCACAAATCCCTAAAATGTGTACGTGCATGACTCAACTCTAATTGATCCGTAATATGGCGGTTATTCTAATCTATTGCGCTGCAGAATGTCAGTTAACAATTTGCCATCTATTTGGGGCTAATACAAAATAAAAAACAATCCCATACTGAGTACTGTCGTTAGCAAGGTGTTGCGGGTCACGTAAGCCAGCACTGTCGCCACCAGCGCACAGGTTAAATAAGGATTGTGCACACTAATAGCCAGTTGGCCTTCTGGCACAAACACAATCGGCGCGAGTATGGCGGTCAGTACCGCAGGGGCTGAATAACTTAAAAACGTTAAGGTGTTTTTACCTAAGCGAATGGGCAGTTTAGGCTCAAGTAATAAATGCCTGCTGGTAAATACCACCACAGCCATTGCTAAAATAATCAGCCAAGTCATAGGTTTTCATCCTTGTTTACTGTAACTGAGCTTTCTGCGGCCGGATCAGCAGTAACTGAATGAGCTGCGGCCGATTGAGACGACCCCGAATGAGCGCTATTTGAAACGGCACTACCCGAATTACCCTCGTTAGTGAGTTTGGCATAAGTCATGCCTGCTGCCATGCCCGATATTGCCGCAATAAGGAGCCCTGCTTGAATGGTAAATACCGCGCACACCACCGCTAAGGTAAGCGACACTAATACGCACACCAAAATAGAGGGCTTGTTAACTGTTGGCACCACAATGGCGATAAAGGTGGCTGCGATGGCAAAGTCGAGCCCCAGCGCATCTAAATTGTCGATAGACTGGCCTGCGACAATGCCGAGCAAAGTGGCAATATTCCACCCGATATAAAAGGTTAAGCCACCGCCTAAAGCATACCAGCGATCAAACTGATGTTGCGCTGGCGTATCACCTTTATGAGCTTGATTGGCTATAGCAAACAGTTCGTCGGTGAGCAAGAAGCCCAGGCCTAAACGCCATTTAAGCGGTAACGGGCTAATATGAGTGCGCATGGCCATGGCATACAGTAAATGCCGAGAGGTAATAAGTAAGGTGGTGATCAAAATACTGCCGATACCAATACCGGCTTTTATCATCCCAAGGGCGACCAATTGGGCACTGCCGGCGAAGATAATGGCCGACATCGCTTGGCTTTCAACAGGAGTGAGGCCAACTTCGAGCGCAAATGAACCCGCTAGAATGCCCCAAGGGACCACGGCTATTGTAAGCGGCATCACCGCTAATGCTCCTTTTAGAAAAGAACGGCTTTTGGTTGGTGTAATCGAAGTTAACTCAGCTGTGCCCACGTCATATCCTTATTTACTTATAGCCATTGACTCATATCGTGATTTTCCCCAGTACATAACAATGGGAGACAAGAAAATTAGCTTAGCGTAAATATGTCTATAAAGCGCTTGAAAACTGATCAGGTATGTTACGACGATATCGGTTAATCAATAAAGCATTTTGCTGTTATCAATTGCTCGATAAACATATCGATGTGGCCCGCTATTCATTGATCCTAAACCTAGCGTTTTGTGGGTCAGTTTAGGGTTATTGATGCTAAGTGTCGCAATACTCCATGCGGTGACACATGTATTCATTTTTAACAACAAGTGTTAACGATAAGAAAAACAAATAATTAATTATAATCAAATAGTTACTGCAATAAGATCTATATACATAAAATCACCAATAAACCAGCCTTATCGATGATTGGTAATATTATCTGAATTTGGATTTAACGAGTAACTAAAGGATAATGCCAACTTAACTATATTAGCTTAAGCTTTAATAGCATTTGTGATAAAACGATTAACCTCTTATTCCTTTGTATTGCATACCTTAAAAATAATATCTAGATTTTTATATTTACCATTTACATTTATCAAATATCGATAGTATCACCAAGATTACCGCAAATATTTTACATTTCTAAATTGCAGTATAATAAATATGTAATTTACATATTTATTATCGATAACGACAAATACCACATTATACATTTATAGCATTATCATCATTAACAAAAATGCCAGCAATAATGGCTATAGAACAAGTAAATAAAATGCATGCAAAAATATTACATAAGATGTAATTAATATGCATATTGAAAATGAATTTGTAAATCAAAAAATAGAATATAAAAAATACTCGGGAGTTAATTTTTAAAGATTTAAGCTAAAATCATTCACTCAAATTCATTCGAAAATTTAAGTTAATGCTATATTTTAAATAGCTTCCTACAGCAAAATAAATCATTATTCAATAGCGATTAACGATTCAAATGGCCAACAGATAATAGTCAGAAAAAAGATAATAGTAAGACAAAAATGAAATATGCAGGCTCACATCGAAACATATATCGATAATGCATTTATAGCGTAAACAACAACTGCGTAGGCTTTATTTTTCAAACAAGCTCATGGGTTAACTCGCGGATCTGCTGTTTTAACCACGTAGCATCTTCATTTTCTGCATTAGGATGAGTCACTAAGACTAGCTTTAATGGTTCTGCAACTTCAAAAATACGATTTACTTCACATTCAGATAACTGACAAGCATGTAAACCAGAGTCCTCATCTAGCATATCGTAAACCGCTTTATAGGGTGTCAAAGCCAGTGACTTACAATCTGAAAGATAATCAAATAAAGAAGATACGCCAGTAATGGTCATTTCGTTCTGAAGAGGCAAATCCTTAATCCGACAATACTCCTGAAATGGGTTAAGTGTTGCTGGTTGGATCCCGATAAAGGTATTGATATAAGGATATGAAGCAATGCTTTCTAAGTTGATTTCTTGTTTTAAAATGGGATGGTTTTTACAACTTATTAAGTATAATTGGGTAAATGTCGCAAGTATTTCAATCTGCAAATTTTGGTTGAAACAAAGGATCTCTTCTGGGTTTTTGCAGCAAAATGTAACAATACTGTTAGGATCATTCGCAACGTTCTCTAGGGAATGACTATTCCAGTTACTCACATTGATATGAATGTCTTTATGATGACCTTTAATCTCTTGCATTAATGCTCGTGGATAGGCATAAGCAATCATTCCAGGCATAACCAATTCAAAGTATCGACTATGTGACGATTCTGAACTATTCATCCGATTAAAATTCTTTGAGCAATCAACAATTTCTTTTGCAATCGGATAAATTTTGCCGGCAAAATCATTGGGGACTAATCCATATTTTCTTCTTATAAAGAGTTCATCACCAAAAATAGATCTTGCCGTTTGTAAACAACGACTTATTTTTGAAGCTGGCACATCCAAAATCCTAGAAACATGAGTGGCGGACTTATTTTCATAAAGGCTCACTAATATAGTCAATGTTAATAAATCTAATTTATCTAAGTCAATCTGTCTCATCTGAAACGCTCCTTTTGAGTTATATAGCCTAATATTCTACCTTTCCCCTAATAATTCATAACATTATCTTAATTTTCCACCTATTACTTATTCCAGATCATTAAATTTGAGTTATTTTAAATATCATTTATCATATATTAAATTTGAACAAACGATACATTAGCTGCGGACGTTGATTTCAGGAACTGAAATATCCGATTTAACAAAATAGATTTTGATAAGTTGCATTTACACATTTTAGTTTATTAATTTATCACTTATTATTTTCACTATCTTTAATTAAAACTAAATGACAAATGCCATTACTTAATTTGATTAATCAAAAACAATAACCTATTAATTAATAATACCAATAAAAGCAATAAGAGCCAGATCATAACTACAATCAAATAAATTAAAATCACCTCATTTAATTGATTACGATCAATTAATTAATTAAACATAAGGATAGTATTAATCGTACATCAATGACGTATTGATGATTCATAAAACAATAAATTAAAAACTGATTTTTTTGGAGGCTTATATGATTACTTCAGTCTTTTTAAGTTATGCGTTTATATACTCTGTGCTGTTTATCGCAGTTCCTTTTATATTGGTTGTTTTCATTATGACTTGTATAAAGTTCTTTAAACCTGATACAGAGGATCACGCAATTAAGTTTAAGAAAATGCTTTTTGATACTCAAAGCTTTGACTTTTTAAAATCACTAAAAACAATGGTGGGAGGAAAATATGACGTTTGTTGCAACGTTCCAATCGATACCGTGTTTGAAATGGATGCCCAAACCGCAGCCGAAAATCATGCGCGATTCGATTATGTTGTGATTGACCATGACTCGTCAGAAGTGAAATTAGTTATCTCTGATTTCAGTGAGCAAGATGATGCTAACGCAAAAAGTTTGTTCGAAAAATTCAACATTAAGTTAGTTGAAATCGTTCGAGGCAAACCTTACGACATGCAAATGCTAAAGCAATCCCTACCGGTATGAAGACCCTGTCGGGTGATAACAAACTGTTTTCACCCGATATTTTGTATTAATCAATTATTGTAAAGAGGGCTGATTATGTCCCGGAATTACTGGCTACTGATGTTATATGTAGGCTTATTGTCGCTTACACTTATCAGTCATGAAGCAAATAGCGCGGACTCTACTGAGCAAATTAATAATGACTCATGCATGAAATGCCATAAACGCAATGGCTCAATGCAAGGCAATCATGCCCAAGACCGGCTAAAAATGAGCTGCAGTTCATGCCATGGTGAAAAAGGCAATCACCCTAGGAAGCCTAATGATTTGATGGTGTTCTCTTCGGAAAACGACATCACAATTGACGCTAAAAATGGCGTATGTCTTAAATGCCATACCGTTAAAAAATTAGCCAAAGCAGAGTGGACTCATAACGTACACGCACAAAAAACGAGCTGTACATCTTGCCATAAATTGCATCCTAAATCTGACCCTATGATGGGGTTAAGTGTAAAAGATCGCAGTAATGTGTGCCGCAACTGCCACACGGTGCAGAGGTAACTAATCATGGAAAATTCAAGAAGACATTTCCTTAAAAGCACCTGCGCATTGGTTGCCGGCGTGTCGGTATATCCGCTCAGTAGCAACCAGGCCAATGCCGAAACGGCCGTAGGAACAAACAATACAAAATACGCCATGCTTCACGACGAGACCAAATGCATTGGCTGTAATGCTTGTGTGGAAGCCTGTAGAGAAGTTAATCATGTACCCGAGGGCGTTACGCGGCTAAGCATCGAAAGATTGGGCCCGTTTGGAGAATACCCTAATCAGTTTTATCATTTTACTCGACATTCTTGCCAGCATTGCGAAGATGCGCCTTGCGTTAACGTCTGCCCGACGGGTGCCGCCTTTATCGATAAAGAAACCGGTATTGTCTCGGTCAACGCCGATAGATGTGTTGGTTGCCAATACTGTATTGCAGCCTGTCCTTATGAAGTGCGATTTATTAACCCAGTGACCAAAGCAGCGGACAAATGTGACTTCTGCCGTGAAACCAATCTCAAACAGGGTAAACAGCCAGCATGTGTAGAAGCATGCCCTACAAAAGCACTGGTGTTTGGCAATCTTAAAGATCCCGAGTCTGAACTGGTTGCGCTATTGAAGGCAAATCCGACTCAGCGCTCTAAACTAGATTTAGGCACCCGACCTAAACTCTTTCGTATCAAAGCGAAGCAAGGGGAGATTATATTATGAGTGCTTTCCATTTTGACACCTTGGTCTGGCATTGGCCCATTGCCATATACCTGTTTTTAGCTGGGGCATCCGCAGGTGCAATGTTCTTTGCGGTGTTGCTAAAACATGTTTGCCTTAAAGAAAAAGCTTATCAGTCTGGATTTGTCCAAGCAGCGTGTATTGTTGCAGCGATTGCCGTCTTAGCAGGCTTGGGGATCTTGGTATTAGATTTAACCAAACCTTGGGATTTTTGGAAAATTCTGGTGTTTTATAATCCCACCTCAGTGATGTCTATGGGGGTGTTGATCTTAATGCTTTATCAAGTGTTTATGTATGCTTGGATTGCAATAACATTCCGACAACCTATTGATGATTTTTGCAAAACCCGTTTACCCATTGTCGGTAAACTAACGAGTATGCTAGCCCGTTATGAAGCAGGTATCACCGGTTTACTGGTCATATTCTCTGTGTCATTAGGGGCCTATACCGGATTTCTATTATCGGCTCAACCTCACTTCCCTATGTGGAATACCCCTGTGTTACCCCTGCTGTTTTTAGTTTCGGGCTTGTCTTCAGGTGCTGCAGCATCGCTACTGGGTGGTGTGTTACTTAAAGGTAGTCCTAATGGTCAGGAAGTGCGATTTATCCATAAAGTAGAGATCCCACTGATATTAGGCGAGATGTTACTTATATTTACCTTCTTTTTAGGTTTAGTCTTCAGTGGTGGTCAAAGCAAGGTAGCAGCATTTAATGCTATCGGTGAAGGCTTTTGGGGATTGGTATTTTGGTTCGGTATTATGGGATTAGGATTGTCGGCACCATTAGCGATGAATTTATTTATGACTGCCACTTCAAAGCGCAAGTATTCCTATGTTGCCGGAACCGCCTGTCTGAGCTTATTAGGTGTAATACTGTTACGTAACTTTGTGCTTTATACTGGTCAAATGGTGGTAAATTAGCCTCATAAACGGTGATGGCACGCATTAACAAGCGGACTGTCACCGTAACAGAATGAATCACTCACCTTGTCATTAGCTGATAACAGGTTTAATCCCCATCAGAAACAGTTGTTTAAACAACTAACATTAATTCAATTGATAAAGCTCTGTCACCGTAACAGGATTAATACCCATCAGAAACCGTTGTTTAAACAACTAACATTAATTCAATTGATAAAGCTCTGTCACCGTAACAGGATTAATACCCATCAGAAACAGTTGTTTAAATAACTGACATTAATTCAATTGATAAAGCTCTGTCACCGTAACAGGATTAATACCCATCAGAAACCGTTGTTTAAATAACTGACATTAATTCAATTGATAAAGCTCTGTCACCGTAACAGGATTAATACCCATCAGAAATCGTTGTTTAAACAACTAACATTAATTCAATTGATAAAGCTCTGTCACCGTAACAGGATTAATACCCATCAGAAACAG
>NZ_JBEOPI010000055.1:0-19758 GCF_040309905.1 Shewanella sp. CAL98-MNA-CIBAN-0140 | reverse complement strand
ATATATGACAGCAATCCTGTCCCTGTTATCGATGAGTTATACCTTGCAATACGGGAGGAGACCATATATGAGGTTAAACAGTAAACTATGAGCCAACCTACCTTTACCTTTTCAGATTTCATTGGCGGATTTTGGCGTATTGATGCTTGGAATATGTCACCACAGCAACGACTTGCCTTAATTGAACATTATCTTGAGCTTGGTGTAACCTGTATGGACCATGCCGATATATACGGCATATACCAATGTGAAACGCTGTTTGGTGAAGCTTTAACCCTAAAACCATCATTACGTCAGCAAATGCAGCTGATCAGTAAGTGCGGTATTAAGCCAGCGTTTGATGGTTATGATGGCCGTTATGTTAATCATTACGACACCAGTAAAGCGCATATCATTAAAAGTGTAGAAAATTCACTCACCGAGTTAACAACCGATCACTTAGATGTATTACTCATCCATCGCCCTGATCCATTGATGAATGCAGACGAGATTGCAGCAGCTTTTGAGCAATTGCATACGCAAGGTAAAGTCAGTCATTTTGGTGTGTCTAACTTTACCACCAGCCAATTTGATTTATTGCAATCACGCCTCAACGCTCCGTTGATTACCAATCAGGTAGAAATATCGCCTTTAACCATGCAAAGCTTGCATGATGGGGTACTTGATCAGTGTCAACAACACCGCATAACCCCAATGGCATGGTCTTGCTTGGGCGGTGGGGAGATCTTTTCAGCAAACACGCCTCAAGCACTTCGAATTCGCAATACTTTGCGCGATATTGCTCAGCAAGTTGGCGCACAAGACATTAGCCAAGTCATTTACGCCTGGGTTCGTATGCATCCGAGTCGCCCTGCCCCCATTATCGGCAGTGGCAATCTAGAACGTATAACCAGCGCGGTAAATTCAGCTAACATTCAGCTAGACCGCCAACAATGGTTTAGTATTTGGCAAGCGGCAATGGGCCACTCGGTACCTTAAGTCTGCCATAAAAAAAGCTCAGGAATTAACCTGAGCTTTTTTATCATCGTTATTTGATAACCACTTACGCTTAATCCCCTCTATTTGAGGTTTATCAGCTTATAAATAGGTGACTTTACCCTGCAAATGCGATCGACGACCTTTAACGTCACGCATTTCAAAACGTTTACCGTTCTCAATACTTTCAAATGCAAACGTTACATCCGACGGCATAAACACCGGCAATTTAAATTCAACATCAACCTGAAAAGGTCTCTCGCCAATAAAGGTCATTAACTGAGATAACGCACGCGCTTTAGACCACATACCATGGGCCAACACTCGCTCAAAACCAAAGCGTTTTGACAACAAAGGGTGTAAATGGATTAAGTTATAATCGCCAGAAGCTTTAGCATAACGACGACCTAAGTCATCAGTTAACCGCCATTGCTGTACGTTTTCCCATGCCATCTCAGAGACTTTTGGGGGGCGAGCGCGGCGCCCTGTCGACTCAATACGATATAAATAAGTTGATAATGCTTGCCATACCAACTCTTCACCGACAAACACCTTTGACGCCAGCTCAAACTCAAGTCCTGCATCGGTAGTGCGACTTGCAGTGAGCTCACACTGTACTGTCAATGTTTCATCGACTCGCACCGGGCGTAATATACGGATACTATTTTTTAAGTGGATCATTCCAAGTAACGGAAATGTAACTGCTTTATGGGTAAAGATCATCGCATGTAAACGAAATGCCCAGACATACAAATACGTTGGCGGCAACAGCACTCCATCGTATTCAAAACCACACACGGCAGCATATTGGCGAGTTTTATCTTGAGACAACACCACATTCTGTGCTTGCACATAAATATTGGGAAGCGGTTGTTGGTCCCATCCCGGTTTACGTCCAAACAGGATTTTGCGATACAAAGACAAAAGCGAAGGCATCGCTTTTAATTCGATAGTGTAGTCGTGACTCACAATGTTGTACCCTTAATTGGCAGCAAAAAGCATGTGCTGCAAAACGGTTAGTGGATCATTATACCTTAGAGTCTTGGTGTTGCTAAACCGCTAATTACTTAATTCATTTAAATCAGCGTGTCGTTAAGGCCTATATTGACTTAACTAACACACTATTTCCCGGCACTTTACTGGCCAAGCGGCATCACCATGAGCTAATTGTTTCAGCTAACTGTTTTGAGCTAATTATTTTGAGCTAATGGGGTTGAAATATTACCTCGCGACAACGACATTAGCATTGTAACAAGCTACAACGAGTGACCGTTGCACCTTGTTGTTTTAGTAAGTCAGGAATGGCTTGTTGACCGACAATATGTCCGGCGCCAACCACAATAAATAATTGCTTGTGGGTTTTATGTTGTAACAACTGGATGATTTTTTGCGTCATGGTGTGATTACGTTGCCACAGCAACTTTTCGAGTAATTCATCAGCATCGCCTGGTTGTGATTCCATAATAGTCGCCAGCGCACTGTCATCCCCTTGTCGCCAAGCATAAATTAAATCAAGCATTTCACCATCGCTAGCGTTAATCGAATCGTCGAGCATTTGCAACTGAGTCGCCGTTGAAAATGACGAAATTAATTCAAATTGAAACTGAATACTTTCTAGCTCAACCAAGGCTTTATCATGACGATTTGCCATAAAATAAGCGTCGACGCCTTGCTCTGGACTGTAACCTAACTGAGCAAAACGGCCCATACTAATTTGCGCCGACTGCAGCCAAGGTGCATACGGTGATAATGCCTGGCACAGGGTCTGATTACTTTGGCAAAAAACACTTCTGCTAGCATTAACATCTGCAGCAATATCGGCAGACAAACCGCCGTATTGCTGCAATAGCGCGCCGGTATCCCCTTGGCTGATGTCCGCTTCAACCACTAGCGCATCCGATTGCCTAAATGCTGACTCAATATGCTGCGCCAAAGGATAAAAATCTTGGCGGCCAATATGAATTGAGCCCAGTAAGTACGCTTGCTGTTGTTGATAGTCAATCTTATAAAATACCGGAGAATCCAACGCAGCTGCTGGTGCCGACATGAACCACAGCATAAGCGCGGCTAAAGCGTAGCAATCTCGCGGTAAGCGATGATAAATCAAACTGATATTGAAAATAAGCGGACTTTTGCTTGTTGCCGGCATAGCAGCTCCTTATAATTAACGTTATTCTTTGCACATGCACTATGAGGCAACTATGTCGTACACAAATGTTTTTCTACAGATAAAAGAAAACCTGCAAATAGCCTATAGACAAGCCATTGATTCAGATGCTCGGCTAGACGAGTTACGAAAGGCCGGTCACGGTAAGTTTGTGGCGATTTTCGCAGAAGATCAAGGTTTTACAGAAAATAGCAACCGCTTCTTACCCTATGTCCAAGAGTTGGTAGCAGAATTTGATGCCATGCAAAATAGCACTCATGTGGCACCAGAAACACTCGAAGCCTTTGTCAAAAAACTTGCAACCTTATTGCAAACGCTGCAAGTGTTTAAACTGTCCAAATAATCTTTATGCTCCTGCTGAGCCTCATGCAGGAGCAACCTTCCTTGTTTGACTTTTCTCGCCATGCTTTTACTAACATCATTGACGACAATCAATGGCCAAACTAATTGGCTATCAGCAATGTCTCATCAAACCACTAAAGATGAAATTCAAGCCTTAATAAAAAACAGGCAACACGTATGTTAACCCACCTTTGTCTGTATATTTGCCGTACTTAGTGCTCAATAGCCAAGGTTTATAGTTTTGGCGCAACACTCTTTTGTAACCAATCGGTAAACAAGGTGGTTTCATATTGAAAGGGGCTGTTATTGAAACGACGCGTGTTGTGCATAAAACTCATGTCGGTAATTTTTTCATCACCAGCGATAACGACGTTACCCTTCTCGGTAATGGTGTAGCTGAATGTTGCGCGTGGTGGATAAAGATCTTTTACTATACGCAAATCACCTGGTGCGGCGCCAAAAGTAGGCCGCATATCTCCTGCTAAATCAAAATCAGTCACTTTCATGTCAAGTTTCTGATCCGGCTTTAAGATTTTTTGCGCTTGTTTGTTGATATTTTTGGTTAAGGTTTCAAATAAACGGGTTTCGAATCGTGATTGGAGTTCATTTGAGGTTTTAATATCACGGAAATCTTTTGGGTTTTGCCATTCAATTTTAACCACACCCACTTCGGTAACCGGATTAGGTTCTGGCACGTCTTCTGCCATCGCAACTGGACACATCAATGCCGAAGCAAGCAGTAAGTATTTTACATTCATAATACACCTCCAAAGGACTTAAAATGCTTTCATTACAACTTATTTAAGCCGTGATCTTGATAGTTACACCCCGTTAGAACAACTTTTTGTCATGCTGCAATACGCATTTTGATGATTAACATAAATGTTAGCGATAAGTACTATCATCTTTATACATTAACTATAGCCCTCTCAAGCTGAACCAACACTTAATAGTCCCATAATTAGCGTTTCATGGAACTCATATGACTAAAAAGGAAACCGTGCACTCAGTAATGGATAGGTTTGGCGCATCACTTTAGGTTTGGTACTAAACTTTTTGCCTACAGGCGAGTTTTGTCCTGAAGGGACAAACGGTAATTCATGACCCGTGCGGTCTTCATAAATCTGCCCTGGGATTAGGTCATAATCTTCCACAAACGGATAGGCATAATGATCCACTAGAGGCCACTGTTCAAGCTCACCCAAACTATCAGGATTAACCAGTATTTTTTCATACCATTGTTGACCTAGTGATAATACAAAACACCTAAATTCAGCAAAGCCATAATCAGAATCGCAACCAGTAACAATGTATGCCGCGCCCCAGACTGACCATAAGTAACTACGACGTAACTGTTGGCCTAACATTTTATCGAATGATTTGAGCGCTTCATCGTCTAACGTTTGTAATTGTTGGCGTAAACGCAGCTCGAGTTCAGCAGAAGACTGCTCAGCATGATCACGGGTCACTAGCGCCCAAAAATGTGTTTCTGTCATCTAAATGTACCCATCACTCTATTTTGTGCGATATTCTACCTCAAATTGTCCCACTCGATGACTAATATGAACCAAAACACTGCCCCACGTATGCCAATTAGAGTCATGCTCCTCATCTCACTGTATGTTGTACTCACCCTTATTGCAATTTGGCGGGCGATAACCTTTCAAGCATTTGATTTATTAACACTGGGCGTGATCCCGATGTTAATCGGTATAGTGCAACGTGCGGCATGGACAAAGATATTGTTACTCAGCTATGTCAGCTTACAAACACTCGGGCTTGCCGCCATGACAACGACAGCGGTGATTGCCTATCAAATCACCCCTGATGACGTAAAACTTGTCTTTCAAGGTTATAACATTCCACTGATCCCTCTATGGTTATTACTGTTGAGCCTAGTGGTATTTCAATGGTGGGTAGGGCTGTCGAATGTGACTCGAGACTATCTTATTAAAAAGTAAATACAAACATAAATATAAGACGATATTACTCAGGTTTGATTGTCATCCTTAAAGTATTTTGAGGGTATAAATTACCCATAAATGCTACATTAGAATAATAATAAATATAATAATAAATATATTTTTGGAACGTAAAATATGACCAGTTTATCCCCGAGTGAGTTATCCATCCTATTACTTGAACCTTCAGAGACTCAACGCAAAATTATTATTACTCGTCTTCAGCAAGAGGGTGTGACCAGTATTCAAACTGCCGCAACGATTACCGAAGCCAAAGAGATTATCCAACGCCATAAACCCGACCTAATTGCTAGCGCGCTGCATTTTGTCGATGGTGAAGCAACTGAACTACTGCAGTACATCAACAGCACCCCAGCATTAAATGACATTCAATTTATGCTCGTTTCCAGTGAGTGTCGACGTGAACAACTCGACATATTTAGGCAGTCAGGCGTTGTCGCTATTTTGCCTAAGCCATTTAATGCCGAACATTTAGCGACGGCGCTTAATTCAACCATTGATTTACTTAGCCACGACGAGCTAGATTTAAGCCATTTTGATGTGCATAACATCAGGGTGTTAGTGGTCGACGATAGCCGTATGGCGCGCAATGTCATCAAACGCACCATAGGCAACTTAGGGATGCAACTGATCACCGAAGCGGTCGACGGTGAACAAGCCATCAGCCTAATGCAAGATAATATGTATGATTTAGTGATAACCGACTACAACATGCCCTCAGTAGACGGACTGGCATTAACCCAATATATCCGCAATCAAAGTCATCAATCACATATCCCGATCCTAATGGTATCGTCTGAAGCCAATGAAACTCACTTAAGTAATGTCTTTAGTGCAGGAGTTAACGCCTTATGTGATAAGCCTTTTGAACCAAAGTTAGTCAAGAAAATACTTTACCAACTACTGGATGAGTAACTGACAGCGTAAATAAAGCCATTATTTCAACATAATTTGCTTTAAAACTATTACAGATACTGAATTTATGGGATAAAGTGCTTTTAAACCAGCATAGCTTGTGGCATGTTAATAATGTTTTACAAAATCACTTCTATGGAAAGCAGAGAATATCAATATGAACAAAAGTGAATTAATTGCAAAAATTGCTGAAAATGCTGAGTTAACTAAAGCTGAAGCTGGCCGCGCTCTAAAATCTTTCGAACAAGCGGTTACTGAAGCGATGAAAAATGGTGACAAGATTTCTATTGTTGGTTTTGGCTCTTTTGAAACCACTCAACGTGCTGCTCGTACTGGCCGTAACCCACAAACGGGTAAAGAAATTCAAATTGCAGCCGCTACAGTACCTAAGTTTAAAGCTGGCAAAACCTTAAAAGACAGCGTTAATTAATTTTTACGTGTAGTACTTTTTTTGATAGAAGCCTCCTCAATGGAGGTTTTTTATTGCTCATTTCCCAAGGTTGATTATCTGCGAGAGCCTGAGCTACACACTATAAAAGATCCCATCCTTAACCCTATCGTATCGAGAAAAAAACGAACCTACACAACATAAGCAAATAGCTACACCTCAAGGTATTGTTGCACAAAAAAAGTGCAACCCTGCATCATTAAGCCGCAACAAAGATGCAACAAAATGATCCATAAATATATAAGTTTATGATTAATTTAAAAAAACAGAGTTGGCACGCGATTCGCTATTTAATCTTCAGATAAACCAACATTGAGTTCATTTAATAAAAATAAATGCCTCTGTGATAATAAAACGTTAAGGGATGAAGATGAAAAAATCACTATATCAAGCAATTGCATTATCAACTGGCTTATTACTAAGCGGCTCTGCCCTTGCTGAAGTCACTGGCAATATTGGCGCAACATCAAACTATTTATGGCGTGGCACCACGCAAACCAATAATGAAGCAGCCATTCAAGGTGGCATTGACTATGCTCATGACTCTGGATTTTATGCTGGTACTTGGGCATCTAATGTCGATTTCGGTGATGAAACCAGCTACGAGTTAGATCTTTACGGCGGTTATGGTGGTAACTTTACTGAAGACCTAACTTACGACATCAGCTACCTTTATTATGCCTATCCAGATGCCGGTGGCAGCATTGACTTTGGTGAAGTCTCTCTGGTATTAGGTTGGAAATGGTTAGATGTCGGCTATTCTCAAGTGATCAATGCTGATAATGGTGTGTCAGGTGCAGATGACGAAACTGACTGGAACTATATTCAAGCCAATGCCAGTTTTCCGTTAACAGAAAAACTCAGCGTCGCATTCCACTACGGTTATTCACAAGGCGATGTGGTTGAAGATTTATTCGGTGACACTTATGCAGATTACAACGTCACATTAAGTGCTGAAACCGATATCGGTACAGTATCGTTTATGGCGTCTGACACTGACTTACCAGACAATGATGCAAAAGTAGTTCTAGGCTACTCGTACGGGTTTACGCTATAACGAGTAACACTCTCCCACACTCACTTTTTTGCGTATATCGACGCCACCTACTTGAAAGGTGGCGTTTTTTTATCTGTATTGATCTGGAGTCATTATCTCAGGACATCACAACATCACATCACAACATCACATCACAACATCAAAAATATTTAGCGATAAATACACTGCACCTACAAGGTTATATATTTTACTAGCAAGAAATACATTTACTGCTAAGCTCAGAGAGAAAGGTAAAAATAGCTGTCCAATTGAGGAAAAATATTTTACTTCCCTATTTACGTTTTTTTAGTTAGAAAATGCTCATTGAATTAATACCACGCTTTTATTCAACCTGAGGTTTTTGTTATGGCTAATCTTACTGAAAGAGTGCCTGATGACACAGAGATGGACGCGATGACAACGCCTAGAAACGTTAAATCCGCTGAAGCATTACAACATAAACGCCAAGTAAAACGAAGATTAGAAGATTTCCTCGAACAAGCTCAATTACGTAAAGCAATTGGCGATGACGACTTCTTCTAAAAAATAGGGATAAACGCTCGTATCGTTTATCCCTGTCTATTTAAATGAGTAACTAAGTCAGTGAGTAGCAATCTTAATGCACTCGTAAGACCTTATTCATTATTAGCCTGTATCCTGCGCGTATGTTTACCAACTTGTGTTTGCGTGAGCAACAACTCAGCTTTTGCGCCTAAATACACATATATACCCAAGCCCACCAATAATCCCACCACCGCCAACATCATTAAAATTGCCGGCTCAATATATTGTTGTTCTCCCAGAGACGCTTTAAACATGGTCAATAAGGCTTCAATTGAAATCGCAATCAGAATGGTTGAAATAAATCGAGTAATCGTTCTTCGGGTGGAGCTGTGGCGGAAGATATCTTTATGCATCAGCACCTCTTCTTCTAAAATGGTTTTACCCAAATCAAAAATCGCTAATGCCAACGTAAGAAAAATGATAATACCAAAAGGCTCTAGCGGGTCATGAGTTGCAGATATTTGACTAAATAACGTGTAAATATCACGGATCACTGTCCACATGAGTACACTAACCAATACAAAAAGGCACAGTACAATCGCAGTATAAATACTTTTAAAAAAGGGCGAAATTTTGCGCCTAGCGCTGTCACCCATCATAAACTCGATCAATCGTGTTAAGTTAACATCAATAACCACAATAACCACTTGCCCAGAGGTCGATTTAATCATTTGCGATGCCGACAAACACAATCCCGCACCGGAATTAGATAAATAGGGCCGGGTAATATGGACTGTGTCGATGGCAGCTAATTGAGTAAAATAAGGTCGCTGACTTCGATCAGCATGATGACCGCAGGTCATTAACTTAACTTGCTGATTAATGACGCTGATATTAGGACACATTTGTATCCCTTTTTTATCAAGTAAATAGATAAGATCCACGAAGGGATAGCTTATTGCCATATCTTCAAAAATTTTAGCCGATATGGGTTGTTCGAATAAATTAATATCTCCCACACCGATCAAAATAGACTCTAATAATTCGTGTACCAAATTTTCATATTCATGATAACGCTCAATCACACTTAAATAGCTCATCGCTGCCATAAATATTCCTTTTAATTATGATTACTTTAGACAAAGCAGTTTTAATGCCATAAATAATAAACTATTATTTTCAGACACTTAAAAAAACTATCAGCGAGAAAAGGCGAAATACAGTGATAAATTGCACTAAAACAGTGCTGAATATGCTGTCTTTTATCATTGCCGTTTTGTGATCAACATCTGCTAATATGGGTGCTAATACTGCTTACAACCTTATCTAGATTAGGAAAAGACAATGTCTGACTCTTTATTGCGTTATCAACAAGATATTCGTCGTTTTTCTGATGAATTGATTCGCATCCAAGCACCCATTAAAATTTTAGACTCGATAAAATGGCCAAGACAAATTGAAGATGATTTTTTAGCGAAACAAAGTAAAACGTTGCCCAATGTCAGCAATGATTTCTATCAGTCTATTCCTCTGGCATTTAATGCAGATCAAACCCAAACCGACCTGCAAGGCTTAAAAAGTGCCGTTGAGCGTGGTTTAGGTAAACGCGATAAATTAGCTAAAATTCTACTGGCAAACATTGATCAATATCGGATCGTGATAGACATGCTCCACAATCGTGGAAACCCCATGTTTGGTAAACTTAGCCAAGAGCTATACGGCAGTGCGAGCCACAAGTTACATGGCGATCGTCACACTTTACGCCAACTTGGCGATCGCTTAAGCCATATCTTTTCGTTGCCAGCCGCGCGCCACATGAGTAGCCGTCATCCTAAGATTGTTACCGCCCCAGAAGCGGTAAATGTATTGAGCGAACGCTTAGTAAAGTATTTTCACGACGACGAGATTCACGTTCAATTGAGTGATGGTATTGTGTCTGATGCGTCGGTGGGTGGCGATACCGTAAAGCTGAACACTCGCGCCATGTTTAGTGAGTCGGATCTTAATGTATATGAGGTACATGAAGGCTGGGTTCATGTGGGCACCACACTTAACGGTCGCGCTCAACCCCATGCAACTTGGCTCAGTGTCGGCTCGCCACGTGTGACAGCGTCGCAAGAAGGTTTAGCAGTATTAATGGAGATGCTAACGCTTAGCTCAAATCCTGGACGTGCTCGGCGTATCAGTGACCGCGTATCCGCCGTCGACATGGCTGAACAAGGAGCTGACTTTATTGAGGTCTATCGCTACTTTAGAAACCTTAATCTAAGCTCAAAAGACAGCTATCGGGTTACTCAACGGGTGTTTCGTGGTGGCATGGTCAGCGGCGGTAGTTTTTTCACCAAAGATATTTCTTATGTGCGCGGTTATGTTGAAAACATTAACTTTATTCGAAGTGCGATTAGCACCGGATTACCTGAGTTAATCCCAATGCTATTTTTAGGTAAACTCGCCATCGAAGATATTCCGGTACTGTATCAGGCCTACCAAGAAGGCATTATTGCTCAACCGAAATATTTACCGCGTATGTTTGCAGATATTAGTGGCCTTTATGCTTGGTTTGGTTTTTCCTCGGGTATTGGCAACATCGATTTAAAAGGGGTCCAGCGTCATTTTGCCCGCCAATTCAAAAATGTTACGCCAACCTCCGCGGTCGACTTATTTGAAGATTCAGAGTTTGACAACAACTTCGAATAAACCACACTGGAAATCTAACAGGCTAAATGTGACATAGTCGCACTTAGCCTGTTAAACAAAGAGCACTTAGTAAAGGTTGAACTAACGCCTATTGCATGGCTGTAATAAACGTTAAAAACTCATCGCGCTAAAAACCACGGTCGATGACATACGCCTCGCCGTTACACTCTAAATAAACAGCACAAGATGGGTAATTAACTTTGCCGCATTGCTTCAACACAATGGCATTACCGCCTCGTTGGGTCACTTGTAATTTGAGTGACTTAATCATTGAAGACGTACTTGGGAGATCATCTAACTTCTCAGGATTCGATGAAATTTCACAATATGAAGTGGTCACATCGCCAAGAAACTGCGCTTTGAACCTGGATATTTCTGTAGAGGTATAGGTATCAACCCCTGCTATCGTAGCGTTGCCTAAAGCAAGTGTACCCGCATTGGTTCGCAGTGACAGGTTAGAGCAACCCGACACTAGCACCGCGATCAACATTGCAGCACTTGATACCGTAAAAACAATCTGCCTCATAAAAATCCTTTTTAAAAAGCATACTCATCAATGTGCTGATGAACATGCTCATAGTCACTATTGTTAAACTAGATTAACGAACTAGATAGCGCAGCTATTTTGCCGAACTATTTTCAACATCTAGGCTTTGGCTTTTAATCCACGTTGCTTAATAAAATACTCACGGGTTAAGCCAAACACGACCGGGCTTAATAACACTAGCGCAATTAAGTTGGGGATCGCCATCATCGCATTCAATGTATCGGCTAGTAGCCAAATAAACTCTAATGAGCTGACGGCGCCTAATGGCACAACTAAGGTCCAAAGAAGACGAAATGGTTTTATCGCTTTATCACCTAAAAGGTACTGAACACACTTTTCGCTGTAAAAACTCCACCCTAGAATAGTGGTAAAAGCAAACACAGCCAATGCGATTGCCACAATGTAATTACCCATGGGCAATGCATGAGAAAAAGCAAGTGAAGTCAATGCCGCGCCGTTTTCACCAGAGGTCCACGCACCAGAGACTATAATTGCCAAACCGGTAATTGAACACACAATAAGCGTGTCAATAAAGGTGCCTAACATCGCCACTAAGCCTTGCTTTACTGGGTTATTGGTTTGTGCAGCGGCATGAGCAATTGGCGCACTACCCAAGCCTGCCTCATTTGAAAACACGCCTCGAGCCACACCAAAACGGATCGCAGCCCACACAGCCGCCCCCGCAAAACCACCTTGAGCCGCGACTGGATTAAACGCACTGTGTATAATTAATAAAAATGCCGCCGGTACTTGATCAGCATTCACAATCAATACCGCTAAACCCGCGGTGATATAAAACACTGTCATCAAGGGCACCAGCTTACCGGCCACTTCAGCAATGCGCTTAATACCGCCCATTAACACCGCACCAACCAGCACCATCAACACCACGCCTGTGACCCAATTAGGTACGCCAAAGTTGCTGCTCATGGCATCGGCAACAGAGTTAGCTTGTACGGTATTACCAATACCAAAACCAGCAATAGATCCAAAAATGGCAAATGCAGTACCTAACCAAGCCCACTTACTGCCTAAGCCATTTTTAATGTAGTACATCGGACCGCCAACGTGGTTACCATTAGCGTCTGTCTCACGAAATTTCACCGCCAGTACCGCTTCCGAAAACTTGGTCGCCATCCCGACAAGCGCTGTACACCACATCCAAAATAATGCCCCTGGACCACCAATAAAAATGGCCGTGGCCACACCGGCAATATTACCGGTTCCGATGGTCGCAGATAAAGACGTCATTAACGCGTTAAACGGGCTAACATCCCCTTTTTCAGTTTCATCAGTGACCTGACGACCCGACCATAATAATTTAAAGCCTCGGTTTAGCTTCAAAATAGGCATAAACTTTAGCCCAATCGACAAAAACAACCCGACGCCTAAAATCATAACCAGCATGGGAACACCCCATACGATACTATTAATCATACTGACAAATTGTGTAACTGCTTCCATGTAAAAACCTCTTATTGAGTAACGACTTATGTCGAAAGTTGTCATTATTATTGTTTTTTAAACGGCTCAATTGCGTTGGAATATAATAACCTTTAGATGACCCCTATATTAGTTAACCATAGCAACTGTGCATGCACAGGTAGTAATCATCGTTAACTTAACAACGCTGTAGCGACATCTGGCTATGATCAACATAAATAGTTTATTGTTCTAGAACGACGTTTAACGTATCCAGACCTTGCTTTACATCAGCACTTATCAAGGTGTCAACGTCGACAAATAAAAACATTACCTTTGTTGAATAAGCACAATGACCACTAAAACCCCAATTAACTTTTGTTTGATTAGTGTTAACGGCTTCGGTGGTCATATAAGCAGGTTTAGTCGCTTCAAAGGGTGAAAAAAACCGTCATTCAAAGTCGATACGTTTACCTTCATCTATGGCGATAATTTGTTGCTCGCCCAAACCTACATTGGGATTTTCACTTGCCTAGGCTGATACAAAAACCACTGTCGCATCCGTACCACGATAGCTTTTCACCATATCGAGATCCTTTTGCGCCTACTTGCTAACGTTATCTTGGTTTTTTAGATAGTTAACATAATCAAAAACCTCAGCAATCGGCCTATCTATGGTAAGAGTGCGGGTGACTAAATAATCTTTTTGAATAAATAGCGCGACAACAAAAGGTATCGCAATAATAGCCGCGGCGATAACGAGCGTTTTTCTCAGCATTAATATCCACTGGTGTACATAAGATATAGGTCAGTCTTTAAGGCTTCGCCAAAAACTAATAATCTCAGTATACCGACTAACAGCAGGCTAACAACAAAAATTAACACCGATTTAACAGTACTATATCATTAAACAAGCCGCTTAAGTTCCTGCAACGAGTAATACTAAAAGTGCGATTGTATTGGCTAAGAAGCGTCTTAAATGATCCGCGCCAGCCACCACTATATCCACTGATCATTTAACCCAGTAAGATCGCTTTTAACCTCGCCCGTATTGACCACACCTTGAGGTTCAATAATCATGATTTTACATTCATCATTCGCCATAGGTTTATGCTCAACACCTTTGGGAACAACCACCATCTCACCTGCCTGAAGCGTAATATCCTTGTCACGAAAAGCAATATGCAAGGTCCCCTCAATCACTATAAATACTTCGTCAGTATCAAGATGTTTATGCCAAACAAACTCACCCGCCACCTTGACTAATTTAAATTGATAATCATTCAATTGTGCAATAACACGTGGCGACCAATGTTGGCTAAACTGGTTAAACTTATCGTTGAAGTTGATGACTTTTGCTTGCATAGCGGCTTCCCCTAATGAGTTATGATTCTGGTTCTGGCGATTGCGATGGCAAGTAAGTTTCGACGGGATCGATATTGAATTGTTGCACCAGCTTAGCCATACATGACTGACAAATACATTGGTTATCCGCTAAAGTAGGCAAAGTGGATGTTGCTTTATACTGCGCAATGACAGATGGCACATGCTGCGCTTGCTTAGCACACCAACAAGCATTGATGTCTAATCCTTGCTCCATCGCACAGCCATTGGTTTGCTGGCATAATGGACAAGTCTGCGCTGTGGGTATTAGTAATGTCATCGCCCTGCCTATGATGGTGAGAATAAATGAGTAGGTAGAGTGACTATAATGACATTTAGCATCATTATGCTCAATAAGCGCTATGGGCATGACATTAGAGTAAATAAATTGAATACCTACAAAAATACCCACCAAGCGTTAACTCAATGGGCATCATTTACAGCGATTCATTGTTTGTAAATCAAAGTTTATATAAATCAAAGCTTATATAAATTAAAGCCTATATAGCTCAAAGCTTACGAACAACTAATATCAAGGTGTAAGACTCTTTTTAAGCGGAAAAACAGGATACGACTCAGTCCCCAAAACAGGCTTACCTGCAACGGATTGACCGTAAAACCCCTGATGCTTATGGTAAGTAGCTTGCGTTTTGCTCACATCGCCGTCAAAACGAGGATCTTGTGGCCGATCAAACGAATTAACATAGGCGGCTACATCCCAAGCTTGCTGAACAGTGAGTTGCACACTTTTACCCAAAGGCATATTTTCATAAATAAAATCAGCAGCGGTATTGACCCTATGCATGCCGGCCCCCCAATTAAAACTTTGAGGGCCCCATAATGGTGGTAATGCTGCAACACCTGCAATTATTTGTCCTTGGCCATCGCCACCATGACATGCTTGGCAATGTGCTTGATATACTGCCACGCCGCGTTCTGGAGAATAAGCTAATTCTGGTTGAGGTGCTTTAGGAAAACCACGCCCAGGTAGCTGGCTTAACGCTGTGATATCTAGATGTTTAGTGATGGAGGCTGGCATAGGAAAATCATCCCGCTTAGCGCCTTTAACCAGCTCAGCATCAGACAATTCAGGCACAGGGCCACTGAGGTTATATTGTTGCATTAATCCACTCATACCGAGCCAGTACGAATAAGCAGATATTGCCACTAATTCGGGCGAACCAGATGCTGGCGCTTTACCATTCATCGAGTAAGTAAAACAGCCTTGAATACGTTCTTGAAAACTGTTTACCTTATCATTTTTCTTACGATAAGCAGGATACGCAAAATAGGCCGCCCATAATGGCGATGAATTAGCTTGTTGCCCTGCATTCATATGACAATTAACACAATTAAGTTGATTGCCAACGTACTTATCGCGCAGTTGCTGAGTATTAACAAACAATTGGTAACCCAGTCGAACTTTGTCACCAAAATCACCTGCAGGAATATCAGTTAATGGCGCAGGTTGTAGATAGATATCAGCCGATTTTTTGTCTACCGATGGCAAGGCAGTTTGACGATCGGGCAATGTGGTTGTGGCCTCAGTAGCTTTTACTGTCAGCTTGGGCGCAGGATCGGTAGACAGCTCATTGGCCTGTAAAGGCACACTAAACAGGACACCAACGGTCATTAGCAATAATAATTTCATAGCCATGTCCTTATTTTAAATTGGCAAAATATTGAGATAAACCATCAATTTCGGCTGCGGTTAATTTCAAGGCAATATTGCCCATCATATTGTCTACATCGCCACTGCGAGTGCCATCTTGCCAGGCTAATAGCTGGGTTTTAAGGTAACTGGCTTGCTGACCGGCTAAGCGAGGGAATTGCCCGCCACCCACTCCCGATGGACCATGACAACTGGTACAAGCCGGAATAGTCCGCGACCAATCACCTTGAAAGGCTATTGCTTCAAAAGGATCGCTAATGGCCACCTTATCACCACGAAATTGCAGCTGGATCTCATCCACTGGCTGGTGACTAAAATAATCTGCTACCACGGCGATATTGTCGCCCTGCACCGTCGCAGCCATGGCTAACATGATCGGATTTTGACGTTTATTTGCGTGGAATAACTTCAGTTGATTGCTAATATATTCAGCCGACAACCCCGCTAAACGAGGGCCGATAATATCGATGCCTTGACCTTGAGCGCCATGGCAGGATGCACACAACTGCGCGACTGCCGGAATAGCTTGTTGTGGGGAAGATGTTTCTGCGGCTTGAGCTTGCATAACATTAACCATCGTTATGCCAGCCAACACACTGAGCACGTAAAAGGATGTTTTCATCATCACACCTCTTTAGTCATTAATTATTGTCATACCACCATAGGCCAAAAAAATTGAAAAAAGAATACGGCAAACGTCTAATATTTAAACAAAAAACCGTTAATATTAAACAAAAAACCCGCTAATGAGACCATTAACGGGGGGTAATTTGAGTAAACGCTACACTCTGTTACTTCGGACGCACACCCAAGGTATGGCAAATAGCATAAGTTAACTCAGCGCGGTTTAGGGTGTAAAAATGAAAATCTTTAACCCCTTCACGAGACAACACTTTCACCATATCAATCGCAACATTAGCCCCGACAAGCTGACGCGTTGCAGCATCGTCATCGAGGCCTTCAAACTGGCGGTGTAACCAATGCGGAATGGCCACGTTAGTCATATCAGCAAAACGCTTGGTCTGCTTAAAGTTAGTCACAGGTAATATCCCCGGGATAATCTCCACATCAATGCCAGCCGTGACGCAGCGATCGCGAAAACGCAAATAAGATTCAACATCGAAGAAAAACTGGGTAATCGCACGGTTGGCGCCAGCATCAATTTTCTTTTTTAAGTGGATTAAATCAGCTTGAGCATTACGCGCATCGGGATGCACTTCTGGATAAGCAGCAACCGAAATATCAAAGTCTGCAACAGAGCGTAATAAGCGCACTAAATCATTAGCAAAACGCGTTGGTTTTGGACTGCCATCAGGTAAGTCCCCCCGCAAGGCAACAATATCTTTAATGCCAGATTTCCAATAATGTTTCGCCAATTCAACTAACTCTTCATCACTGGCATCAACCAAAGTTAAATGCGGCGCGGCAACTAAGTTGGTTTCTTTCTGGATACGCTCAATCACGCTATGAGTTCGGTCGCGGACGCCTGAATTGGCACCATAAGTTACTGACACAAATTTAGGGTTTAACGGTTCTAAGCGACGAATAGAGTTCCACAAGATCTCTTCCATCGCTGGCGTTGAAGGCGGAAAAAACTCAAAAGACACATTAATATCATTTAGCTCAGACAAGCTCTGGTTTAACGATTGGGCATGTTGTGCATGATGAAAAGCCATAATGTGTTCCTTCAACTTCTGTAAAACTTCGGAGTCTATACCAATCAGCAAACTTACATTATTTAGCCGTTTGGACGTCTGTATGTCCATATACTAGTTTAACTGTATTCTAAGTCAAGCTAAAAAACCATCAATGCGGTCAATTTAAGTCTACGCCTAAATTGCAGGCAATACAGATAGCGCTAACTAAGTGGGTTACGCAGACATCGGTGTGTGTCGGCAAGTCTTTATGACACCATGAAGAACTACCATGGGACTAATACCATGGGACTAATACTAAGGGACTAATACTAAGGGGCTAACATCAAGGAAGTTTCGTATGCGATTGATGAGAAGCTAAGCATTACCTTGATCAAGCTTTACCACTTGTTTGATGGGTTAACATGAACTGAGTTTGTAAGTTGACAATGAACCAACGCAGCCGAGAAAATTTATCGTCAGGCATAAAAAAGCCACCCTTTAGGTAGCTTTTAAGCAGTGCGGATAACCTTAAGAAATTACTCGTAATCAGTGGAGTAAGTTTCTTCATAGGTGTGCGAGTAAAGTTCAAACAAGTTGCCAAACGGGTCTTCTAAGTACACCATTTGGGTTAGATTGTTGTCGTCTTCTGGGTGGTAGCGCGTGATATCCATACGTGCTTTACCGCCATATTGCACAGTACGTGCAATTGCACCTTCAAAGTCATCTGTTTGCAAACAAAAGTGGAAGATACCAATACGGGTGAAATCAACTTCATGACGTTCTTGACGATCTTTCATTTCAAACATCTCAACACCAATACCGTCAGTCGTGACTAAGTGTGCAATGTTAAAGCCTTTAAAGCCTTCACCAAAAACGGCCACACACATTCTGCCAATCGCAGTTTCACGTTCTTCTTGAACCTTAGTGTTACCCATTACCACTTTTAGACCCAGCGCTTTAGTGTAAAACTCAACCGCTTTATCCATGTCGCCAACCATCAAACCTACGTGATTCATTTTCATAACTTACTCCTAAAAAACTATTTATTAATTCGTCATTTGTTTCGATGGAGTAATCTTACGGCGAACGAGGCATAAATAAAAATTATCAAATATTATTAAATTAATAATTTTAACTTATGATTTTAATTTATGATTTTTTGGTTAGTTGAAAAAATAGAAGTTAATCAAGCAATGGCTCAGCCTGAGACAATTAGACAAGTCCAGCACAGCAATAAAGCTTGAGATCAATCAGGTAGAAATGCAGTAACGGGTTTTATAAATGGCTGGTAAGTGCAGAGGCAGTGCAGGGAGTTTGATGAACCTAACTAATTGTCAGCAGGCATATTTACTTGGTCAAATAAGCTAATGTTGTCTCTTGATTGGTGAGAGGCTCATATGCTTTAGGGAGATTAATGGCTCTGTCTTTCTATTTCTAGTTCAATTTCTAGTTCTATTAATAGTGCTGTATGTGCATCATTTGCTGCGTATCTTTTCTGATGATCGTGTAGAGGAAATATTGACCAATTTGATTGTTGTGCACTCTTCGATAGCCGTTGATTAAAAAACATTGCAACTGCAACTCTAGCGCCAACGCGTTGTTTCACATGCGCAAAACGCATCACTTTTGAAGATAGTTCTTCTGTATTTACTAATTTAATTCCAAATTTTCTAAAAAGAATTTTTTTATCTTCTTTCAATCCAAAACCTACCTTCCTTATTGTTGGATCAGATAATATTTCTGAGATTGCAGTAAAATTTTCATAAAATTTTGTAGGAAATAAGAATACTTTAGATTTTGTGGCTAGCTGAATTAGATGAGGTCCATCACTTACCTCACCTTTTATAAAACAAGGTTTGCTCTCTGTATCAAACCCTAAACAAGAGTGTGATCTCAACTCCGCTATTGCACTTATCGAGTCTGCTTTGTTTGTGACAACGATTATATTCTCTAGACTAGGGGCTGTTGATCTTTCACATTGGCAGCCAAATTATAGAGCAAGCTAGAGCCAGCAGGCTTTCAAAATTAATT